>NZ_JAGIXF010000048.1:0-55563 GCF_021483755.1 Burkholderia sp. WTPI3
TTAGTATTATTGATAAATGCGCATTAATCGATTTGGTATTTGAGGTTGCGGGATTGGCGTATTGCCGGATTCGTAATAATTCAGCGCGATTTTCGGCCGAATTTCGGAGGCGGCACATTCGTCGTCGATTGATCAATTGATTATTTAATGAATCGAATCGCGCGATACGGGGCTGGCATGTTATCGCGCGCGTCGCGCGAGACACGCCAGCGTGGGCGAGGGCGTTCGCGACGTACGACACGCGGCTCGGCAAGCGGAAACTGTCGTTCCAGCTGAACGTGAAGAACCTGTTCAACCGCACGTACTACCCGTCGAGCGTGAACCGCTATTTCGTCGCGGTCGGCAATGCGCGGCAGGTGTCGTTGCTGGCCACGCTGCAGTTCTGAGCGGGCGATTCACGCAATCGCCGCGCGTCGCGCATCACGGCGCGTGGCTTCGGAGAAGAACCTGATGAACCGGAACATGAAGACCGGCGCCGTGCGCGTCGTGGCCGCCGGCACGCGGCGTCGCGCGTTGCGCTCGCGCCGTGCGCGGGCCTGTCCCTGTCGGCAAGCGTCCCGGCCTTCGCCGCCGATACCGCCGTTGCAGCGCCGGCCGTCACGCGCGTCGCGATGCTCGTGCAGTTGCGCGGACCGAACCTGACGGTCGACGAACGGATCGGCCAGCATCTCGGCGAGCGCGGTTACGCGGTGCGCCTGATCGACGAGAGCGCGACGCCCGACGCGGCACGCGATGCCGACCTCGTCATGATCTCGTCGACGATATCGTCGACGAACGTGCGGCCCGGCTGGCGCACGCTCGACAAGCCGCTCGTCACGTGGGAGAACGACCTGCTCGACGATCTCGCGATGACGGGCAAGCGCCACGACGTCGATTTCGGCGAAACGGGCAAGGAACGCTATCTGTGGCTCGTCAACGCGCCGCATCCGGTCTCGGCCGGCCTGCCGGCGGGCGCGGCCAACGTGTATGGCAAGCAGGCGCCGATGAGCCGGGGCAAGCCGGGGCTCGGCGCGATCACGATCGCGACCGTGTACGGGCAGCCGGACAAGGCCGCGATCTTCGCGTACGGGGAGGACGCGACGATGGACTATGAAGCGCTCGCGCCGGCGCGCCGCGTGATGTTTTTCCTCGATAACGACACGTTCGCGAACCTGTCGCCGGCCGGCATCGCGTTGTTCGATGCGGCGATCGACTGGGCGGCTGGGCGGCGCTGACGGTGCGCGGCCCGCGCCCGCGCGCACGGCCAGCGAAGACCGGCATTGAATGCGAGAATGCGGCCTTCGACCGGCGCGCCCCGCGCCGTTTCTTCGCGCCGCTTTCCAGGAAATTCGTATGGACAGTCATATCGCTCCGGTGGAGCTGAAGAAAGCCTATCGTCTCCTCAATCACGGCCCGACCGTGCTCGTGTCGGCCCGCCACGACGGCGTCGACAACGTGATGGCCGCCGCGTGGGCATGCGCGCTCGATTTCCTGCCGCCGAAGCTCACCGTCGTGCTCGACAAGTCCGCGAAGACGCGCGAGCTCGTCGAGCGCAGCGGCACGTTCGCGATCCAGGTGCCGACGGCCGCGCAACTGAAGCTCACGCATGCGGTCGGCAGTCACAGCCTTGCCGAGCGGCCCGACAAGCTGCGTGAAGCGGGCGTCACGTTGTTCGACGTCGAAGGCCACGACCTGCCGTTCGTTACCGGCTGCTCGGGCTGGCTCGCGTGCAAGCTGATTCCGGAGCCGCACAACCAGCAGGCCTACGACCTGTTCATCGGCGAAGTGGTGGGGGCGTGGTCGGACACGCGCGTGTTCCGCGACGGCCACTGGTACTTCGAATCGGCCGATCCGGCATTGCGCAGCCTGCACTACATCGCGGGCGGCAACTTCTATGCGATCGGCGAATCGATGCACGTCGATCCGGACCGGACTGATCCGCAGTAGGCGCTGCGGCGGTACCGTTCCGTCATCCGAAGCGCGCGGCTCACGCGCGCTTTTCCAATTCCGCCAGCATGACTTCCGCGAACGCCTGCGCGACGCGCGGCAGCGTGCGCCCGCGCTTTGCGACGAGCGCGATCGGTCGCACGAACGCCGGGTCGTCGATCGGCTTCACGACGAGGTCGGGTTCGGCCCGCACTTCGCGCGCGGTCGCCGGCAGGATCGTCACGCCGAGGCCGCCGCGCACCATCGCGACGGCGGTCATCATGTAGGTCGGCTCGCACGCGATGTCGGGCGTGCAGCCGGCCGTGTCCAGCGCGGCATCGACGACGCTGCGCACGCTCGTGCCCTGCGCGGTCAGCACGAGCGGCACGGCGGCGACGTCGGCGGTGCGCACGCGCCGCTTGCGCGCGAGCGGATGATCCTTCGGGCACACGGCGACGAGCTGGTCGGCGCCCGCATACAGTACGTCGAGCGACGCATCGAACGCATCGCCGCCGGTCAACCCGAGATCGGCTTCCTCGTTGCGCACCAGCGCGGTGACGAGGCTCGCTACACCGTCGCGGATCTCGAAGCCCGCGCGCGGCACGTCGCGCCGGAACGACTGGATCAGATCCGGCAGCAGGCTCGACGCGAACGTCGGCAGACAGGCGAGCCGCACCGTGCCGCTCGCGCCTTCGCCGAGCGCGCGCGCATCGCGCAGCACGCGCTCCATGTCGTCGAGCGAGCGTTGCAGCAGCGGCAACAGTTCGCGCCCGGTCTGCGTGAGCGCGACGCTGCGGCTGTTGCGGTCGAACAGCCGCGCGCCGACGATTTCCTCGAGCCGCCTGATCTGCACGGTCAGCGCCGGCTGCGACAAATGCAGCCGCGCGGCCGCGCGCGTGAAGTTGCCGGCGTGCGCGACGGTGACGAAGGCGCGGATGTCGCGAAGGTTCAGATCCATAACGATTCGTGATTGCTGCGATCAAATCATTTCAATTGTGCTATCGCTGCGCCGACCTTACGCTCGTCTCCAACAAAAGACAAGGTAGGAGACACCGATGCTGCCGTTACTCGGGCTGGGCACGATCGTCGTGCTGCTGGCCGCGATTCTGTCCAAACGCATGTCGCCGCTCGTCGCGCTGATCGTCGTGCCGATCGCGGCGTCGCTCATCGGCGGGTTCGGGCTGCATACGAGCAAGTTCGTGATCGACGGGCTGAAGAGTCTCGCGCCGGTCGTCGGGATGTTCGTGTTCGCGATCCTTTATTTCGGGACGATCACCGACGCCGGCATGCTGGACCCGATCATCGACCGCATCCTGCGCGCGGTCGGCACGCGGCCCACGCGCATCGTGATGGGGACGACGCTGCTCGCGCTGCTGATTCACCTCGACGGCTCGGGCGCCGTCTGCTTTCTCGTGACGATTCCGGCGGTGCTGCCGCTATACGACCGGCTGAAGCTGGACCGCCGCGTGCTGGCCGCGGCCGTGTCGATGGCCGCGGGGATCAACTTCCTGCCGTGGACGGGGCCGATGATCCGCGCCTCGGCGTCGCTGCACCTGCCGGTGTCGGCGCTGTTCAATCCGCTGATTCCGGTGCAGGCGATCGGGCTCGCGTTCGTGTTCGGCGTCGCGTACTGGCTCGGGCGGCGCGAGGAGAAGCGGCTCGGCCTGTCGCGCAACGACGCGTCGATTCCGCTGCCGAAACGCGAGCTGACGCCCGACGAGCAGGCGCTGCGCCGCCCGCACCTGTTCTGGTTCAACCTGGTGCTGACGCTCGTCGTGCTCGGCACGATGGTCGTGATGGGCGAGAAGATTCCGCCGGCGATCATGTTCATGGTCGGGCTGTGCGTCGCGCTGATGGTGAACTACCCGGACGTCGACATGCAGCGCAAGCGCATCGACGCGCATGCCCGGGCCGCGCTGATGATGGCCGGCATCCTGTTCGCGGCCGGCGTGTTTACCGGGATCATGCAGGGCAGCGGCATGCTGAAGGCGATGGCGCAGGCGGCGGTCGGCTTCGTGCCGCCGTCGATGGCCGGCCACATTCCGGTCGCGCTCGGCCTCGTGTCGATGCCGCTCAGCATGCTGTTCGACCCGGACTCGTTCTACTTCGGCGTGCTGCCGGTGATCGCCGAAGTGGCCGGCCAGCTCGGTGTGCCGGCCGTGCACGTCGGGCAGGCCGCGCTGCTCGGCCAGATGACGACCGGGTTCCCGGTCAGCCCGCTGACGCCCGCGACGTTCCTCGTCGTCGGCCTGTGCGGGATCGAGCTGGCCGAGCACCAGAAGTTCACGTTCCCGCTGCTGTTCGGCGCCTCGATCGTGATGACGATCGCGTGCGTCGTGCTGGGCATCTTTTGATTTTTGCCGGCGCGCGTGCGCCGGACGACGGTACGAACATGACAGCAAAGCCTTCACATCAACCGTGCGTGCGCATCGGCGCGGGCGCCGGCTACTCGGGCGACCGGATCGAGCCCGCGGTCGAACTGGCCGAACACGGTCGGCTCGACTATCTCGTCTTCGAATGCCTGGCCGAGCGCACGATCGCGATCGCGCAGCAGGCGCGCCGCAAGGACCCGGCGCTCGGTTACGACCCGCTGCTCGACGCGCGCATGCGCGCCGTGCTGCCGGTGGCCGCGGCCAGGGGCGTACGCATCGTGTCGAACATGGGCGCGGCCAATCCGCGCGCGGCGGCGCGGCGCGCCGCGCAGATCGCGCAGTCGCTCGGCCTCGCGGGGCTGAAGGTCGCGGCGGTCGAGGGCGACGACGTGCTCGACGTCGTGCTGCGCGGCGCGTTCCGTTTCGAGGAGTCGGGCGAAGAGGTTGCCGCGTATCGCGAGCGCATCGTGTCCGCGAACGCGTATCTCGGCGCGGCGCCGATCGTCGACGCGCTCGCGGCCGGCGCGGACGTCGTGCTGACCGGGCGCGTCGCCGATCCGTCGCTGTTCGTCGCGCCGCTGATCCACGCGTTCGGGTGGCAAATGGACGACTGGGACACGCTCGGACAGGCCACGGTCGTCGGTCATTTGCTCGAATGCGCGGGGCAGGTGACGGGCGGCTATTTCGCGGACCCCGGTTACAAGGACGTGCCGAATCTCGCGCGCCTCGGGTTTCCGATCGGCGAGGTCGAAGCCGACGGCTCGGTCACGATCACGAAGGTGCCGCATGCGGGCGGCCGCGTGAGCGCGGCGACCTGCAAGGAACAGCTGTTGTACGAGATTCACGATCCGGCGCGTTACCTGCAGCCCGACGTGGTCGCGGATTTCACGCGGGTAACCGTCGAGGAGGACGCGACCGACCGCGTGCGCGTGGCGGGCGGGCGCGGCACGGCGCGCACCGACACGCTGAAGGTATCGGTCGCGTACGTCGACGGTCATATCGGCGAAGGGCAGATCTCGTACGGCGGGCCCGGTGCGCTGGCGCGCGCGCGTCTCGCGCTCGAGATCGTGCGTGAACGGCTCGCGCTGACCGGCGTGGCCGCGACCGAATTGCGTTTCGACCTGATCGGCGTCGATTCGCTGTATGGCACGGCGACGCCTGCGGTGCGCGGCGAGCCGGCCGAGGTCCGCATACGGGTGGCCGGCCGCGCGGAGAATGCGGCGGAGGCCGCACGGATCGGCAACGAAGTCGAGACGCTTTATACGAACGGGCCGGCCGGCGGCGGCGGCGCGTTCAAGTCGACGCGCGAAGTGATCGCCGTACAGTCGGTGCTGTTGCCGCGCGCGGCCGTGACGCCGTCGTTTTCATTCGTGGAGGCGTGATGCAACTGCGTGAACTGGCGCATGCGCGCACTGGCGACAAGGGCAATACGCTGAACGTGTCGGTCATCTGCCGCGATCCGCGTGATTACGACCATCTGCGCGCGCATCTCGATGCACAGGCCGTGAAGACTTGGCTCGCGGGCATCGTGCATGGCGATGTCGTGCGCTATGAGTTGCCGGCGCTCGCCGCATTCAATTTCGTGTTGCGCGATGCGCTCGGCGGCGGCGTCACGCGTTCGCTCGCGCTCGATGCGCACGGCAAGTCGGTCAGTTCGGCGCTGCTGGCGATCGACGTGCCGGCTCCGGTATGACGATGCGGCGCGGCCGTGCCTGCATTCACGGAATCAGCAGTTCACGCCGGCCGTCCGCGTGCTCGATGCGCTTGCCGCCGATGTGCAGGCGCTGGTCGGCGCGATAGTCGTAGAGCGCGCGCGACGCGGCGACCTGCTCGAGATCGAGTTCGACCGTGTGGCGCGATTCGCCGTTGCCGGCTTCGAACATCAGGTTCCCGAACGGATCGGCCGCGAGGCTGCCGCCCGCGAACACGACGTCGTGCGTGCCGCCGCCGACGCGGTTCGCGACGACCGCGAACACCTGGTTTTCCATCGCGCGCGCCGAGACCGACGTGCGGTGGACCTGGCGGTACGGCTCCATGTTGCCGTCGGTGACGAGGATCAGCTGCGCGTCGAGTGCCGCGAGCGCGCGGCCGCTTTCCGGGAATTCGCTGTCGTAGCAGATCAGCAGGCCGATCCGCGCACCGCGCCATTCGACGGTCGCGTAGCGGTCGCCGGGCAGTACGACGCCGCGCTCCGACACCCACAGATGCGTCTTGCGATAGTGCAGCGCAATGCCGTCCGGCGTGACGAACACGGTTGTGTTGTAAAAGCGCCCGCCGTCGTTCTCGATCAGCCCGACCACCACCGCGACGTCGCGCGCCCGCGCGGCCGCGATCACCGCGCCAACGCTCGGGCCGTCGAGCGGCTCGGCCACGCGCTCGAGCTCCGATAGATCGAGAAAGCCGGTGAGCTGCGCTTCCGGAAACATCACGATGTCGGTGCCGGGCGCGCAGGCCGCGATCGCTTCCAGCGTGCGTTGCAGGTTGTAGCGCGTGTCGCCGTCGCGGCCGGCGAGCTGGACGATGTCGAGCTTCAGTTTCATGAGTGATTTCGCAGAAAGGACCGGCATCGATGCCGGGATGTCCGAGTATGCGCTGAACGGCCGGTTTTCCCATCCCGCCGACGCGTTAACCCGTCCGGGGTATTGATCTCGTGGCGGTGCCGCCGGTTGCGCAGCATTTGCGAACGCCGCTCCCGGAGCGGGCGGCTGATCGCGGGTGCAAAGACGGACCTGACATGAAGCCGGCGGCCGAGCTGGCGCCGGCGCTGACGCCCGGGCGGCGCGGGCCGTGCGTCATGCGGGGGACTGCGCGTGCAGGAACAACGAGAACAGTTCCGACTGCGAATTGATGTCCAGCTTCGCATAGATGTTGCGCCGGTGCACCTTGACCGTTTCCGCCGAGATCGCCAGCTTGTTGGCGACTTCCTTGTTCGAGCGGCCGCTCAGGATCAGCCGGATCACGTCGAGTTCGCGCGCGGTGAGCGGCGTGCCGAGCCGCGCCATCGCGTGCTCGAAGCCGCCGCGCACGGCGCTGCCGGCCCGGCGCGGCGCAGCGGGCTCGGCGGGTTCCGGTTCGAATGCGAGCCGTTGACGCATCAGGCCGGCGACCCACGGGCGGATCAGGTCGAGCAGTGCGACCTGCTCGGGACTGAAGCGCCGCTTGCTGCCCAGCGACAGGCACAGCGTGCGCGTGCCGTCGAGCACGACGTTGAACTGCACCTCGTCTTCGACGATGTTGTGCGTGAAATACAGCGTGTAGTACTCGGTATCGCGAAAGCATTCGGGCGCGACGTCGGACAGCCGGAACAGGCCGCTTTTCGGGGCATCGCGGTTCGCGATATAGAACGGATCGAGCTGGTACAGCCCCTGCACGTAGCCGCGAAAGAGCGGGTCGGGGCCCCCGCCTTCGTACGGACATTCGGCGAACACCTGCGGGCGGTCGTCGCCGAACATCAACGCGACCCAGCTGTCGATCGCGACGTATTCCTCGATCAGCCGGATCAGCGCGAGCCAGAAACCGGGCTGGTCGAGCGACTCGACGAGCCGACCGACCGACCGGTGCCAGGCGACGTCCTGCAAGCTCAGGTTCATGCGTGTGTCCATGTCGGGCCGGACCGGCGCGCCGCGCGCTTGCGATGCCGCACCGAGCGTGTACGCTACGGGCTCGCGTGCGGCACGGGCCGCGCGCATCGACCGGATCCTGGAATGAAGAACGAAATCGTAACGCCGGCCGGCGCGAATGGCGAGGCCGTGCGCGGCCGCCGGTTCGCGGCGCTTGCCGTGTGCGTCGCGCTGGCGGGTGCCGGAGCGGCCGCCATGCATGCGGCTCACGCGGCATCGTCCGGGGCGTGCGACGAACGGCTCACGCAGCTGGTCGTGCCGGCGCTGCGGCACACCGCGTTCGACCGGCGCGCGATCCATGCCGAACCCGCGGCCCTGACCGGTCAACCGGAAGGCGTGGAGGGCGTCCGGCTGTTCGTGACGCCCGACCGTCGGGGCACGCCAAACCGCGACGCGACGATCGGCTGGGTCACGCTCGACACGCATGCGCTGCGCGCGCTCGACATCACGCGCGATCCCGAGCGGCCGGACGTGCTGAAGATCGACCGGCACGCGCTGTCGCGCTATGTGGCGGCATGCATCGCGCCGCCGGCCGCACCCGCCAACACCGCCGCGGCCACGCCCGGCGCCGTCGATTGCGACGCACTGAACCGCCGCGCGCAGGCACGAGGCGACTACGTGACGGGCGGCGACGCCGGGCGCGTCGTGACGGGCAAGGGCCGGTTGCCGCTCTTCTCCGCGCCGGACGACGCGTGCCGGATCGACGGCCTGTTCATCGTCGAGTACGATCACGTCGACGCGCGGACCGAATACGGCCGGTTCACGTCGGTCACGTATCTGAACCCGCGCACGCACGGCACGGCCGACGGCTGGGTGCGGAGCGCGCGGCTGAAACCCGACGGCACCGGCATCGCGCCGCGGCAACCCTGATCGCACTCCCGCATGACCTTTTCCCTCGAATCGAACGCCTTCATGAACGTCCCGAACCCGAAAACCCGCGTCACGCCATTCGCGGCCACGCTCGCCGTGCTGTCCGCGCTCGCGGTGTTCACTGCGCTCGCGGCGGTGTCGCCTGTCCATGCGGCCGAGCCGGTCCATCCCGAGCGTCAGCTGCAAAAGTTCATCCGCGACACGTACGGCACGTGGCGCGCCGACCGCAAGGGCTGGCAGTCGGATGCGGGCGACTTCATCTACGCGTCGTGCGGCTCGCTGCGCGTCGCGACGGCCGACGGCCCGCGCACGCTGCTCGCGATGTGCGGCGAGACCGAGGCGGCCGTCCAGAACGGGATGCCGGGCATGGATTCGGAAGGCACGACGGGCACGATCGACCTGTACGTGCTGAAACCGACCCAGGACGGCGCCACGCTCGAGCCCGTCGTGAGGAAGACGGACATCGCGTCGGGCAAGGGCGGCGACCCCGGCACCGTGCGCATCGAGCGGCTCGGCCCGCACCTGTTCGGCTTCGTGATCGGCGAGGGCATCACGCTGCAGGGCTATACGCAGGCGAGCCGGTCGATCTGGCTGCCGCTCGGCAATGCGATCGTCGAAGCCGCGCCGCGCATCAACGAAACGATGGACAACAGCGGGTCGCTCGATTGCGGCAACGCGAAGTCGCATTGCGAGAGCCGCACGTTCGCGATCGTGCCGGACACGGCGGGCACGGGCGACGTCTATCCGCTGACGGTCACGGAGACGGGCGAGCGCGGCGGCAAGGACATCCATGCGCGCTACACGGTGAAGTTCGACGCGACGCGCGGGCGTTACGTGGTGCCGAGGGCGCTGCGGGAAGGGTACTGAGCGGGGGCGCAGGCCGATCGGCGCGGCGTGGGGACGGGCGGCATGGCCCGGGCGCGCGACGTGAGTGCGGAGCCGGCCGCACCGCCGCGTGGATGCCGTCGCCGGCCGGTTTCCCTCGATGCGTCCTTGCCGCGCATCATACGTACAGATAGCGCACGAGGTGGAAGAACACCGGCGCGGCGAAGCAGATCGAGTCGACGCGATCGAGCATTCCGCCGTGGCCCGCGATCATCGAACCCCAGTCCTTCGTGCCGAGCGAGCGCTTCACGGCCGACAGCACGAGTCCGCCGACGAAGCCCGCGATCACGATCGCGAGCGAGATCCCGAACGCCGCGCCGAAGCTGAACGGCGTCACGCGATACAGCGACGCGCCGCACAGCGTCGCGAGCAGGCCGCCGCCGATGAAGCCCTCGACCGTCTTCGACGGCGACAGGCGCGGCGCGATCTTGCGCCGTCCGAACAGCTTGCCGACCACGTATTGCAGCACGTCGCTGATCTGCACGACGAACAGGAAGAAGAACAGCAGCAGGGCGTTCTGTCCGGCGTAGTGCGGAATGTCGAGGATCAGCACGGCCGGCGCGTGGCTCAGCCCGTACACGCACACCATCAACGCCCAATTGATCTTCGCGTTGCGGCTCAGGAATTCGCGCGTGTCCTGCGTGAGCGCCGACACCAGCGACATCGCGAAGAACAGGTGCACTGGCACGAAGATCGAGTACATCCCGTACCAGTTGATACCGAGCAGCAGATACTGCACCGGAATCGCGACGAAGAATGCGATGAAGAGCGTCGTGTGGTCGCTCGCGGTGGTCGGCGTGAGCGTGATGAACTCGCGCAGCGTCAGGTACGACAGCAGCGCGAACACCAGATACGTGACGTTGTTGCCGAGGCCGATCGCGATGACCATGATCGCGATCATGGCCCACCACGCGCGGATGCGCTGGTTCAGGTTGACGATCGTCGCGCTGGTGCCGCCGCTGCGTGCGCCGAGGATCGCGCCGATCAGGGTCGCGATCACCAGCACGCCGGTGACGCCCGCGACCAGTTCCCAGAAGAGAGTTCGCATGGGGATATCCGGAAAAGGGAGAGGGACGCGCGTTCAGCCGGCCGGCCGCTGCGGCGGCGCGAGCGCGACGATCGCGTCGCGCATGCGGGCGAGGAAGGTCGGCTTGTCTTCGTCGGCACCGAGCGCGTCGTCCGCGCCGAAGTGCACCTTGCAGATCAGCGGCACGGGCCAGATCGCGCCCTTCGGCATGATGCGCTGCAGGTTCTCGAGATAGACGGGTGTCAGCGCGACGTTCGGAAACTCGGTTGCGAGATGGAACAGTCCGCTCTTGAACGGCTGCGGCAACATGTCGGCGCCGCGCGTGCCTTCCGGAAAGATGATGATCGAGTGCCCTTGCCGCAGCGCATCGCGCACCGGCTCCAGCGGATGGCCGCCCCGCGGGTCGCCGCCGTTTTCGCGGTGACGGTCGATCAGCACGACGTTCAGCAGCTTTTGCGCGATATGGCGCTTCAGGTCGCTGCTGTCCCAGTAGTCGCGCGCTGCGACGGGCCGCACGACCGCGCGCACGTCGCGCGGCAGCGCGGCGAGGATCGCGAGCGTGTCGATGTGGCTCGTATGGTTCGAGAAGTAGATCTTCTGCGTCGACGACGGCGGCGCCTGGTGCCAGACCGGATACGCGCCGGCGACGAGTCGCACGATGGACAGCAGGAAATCGCGCTGCCAGACGTTCAGGATGTTCATCGGCGCGGCGCCTCCTGCGTGCATGCCCGCGCGGCCGCGCAGGCGCGGCAGGCGGAATCCCGGAATGCCGGCGCGGCTGGATGCGCGCCGGACGGCCATTGTTCAAGTTTTTTCAAATTCGTGGCTGCCTGTCGCAGGGCCGCAGGGCCGCGATAATCGGACGATTCGCGCGACGTTGCTTCGCGGCGAATGCGCCGGTCGACGGCGTGAAAATCGGCTGTTGCACGAGCGCCCGTGTGCAGTTCGAACGGATGACTGCGCTCACGGCGCCAGCGGATTATCGCGAGTTTCCGCCGAAAACGCCAGATTGCCCGGCGCGGCACGGCCGGCGTGCGGCTTGACGCTTCGGGGCCGCTCGGCGACGATACGACCACCTGTCGACAGCCGCCGCCGGCGGTTGCGCTGCCCTGGGCAGGGCGGTTGCAAACGTGTCCGGACGTGCAGAACCAATAAAACGATGAGCCTCTACGCACTCAAACCGAAATTCCAGAATCGTCTTCGTCCGTTCGCGGATTCGCTCGCCGAGCGCGGCATCACAGCCAATCAGGTCACGCTGTTCGCAGCCGGCGGCTCGATCGTCGTCGGCGCGCTGGCCGGGCTCGGCGTGTTCGCGCGCGTGCTGTTCCTGCTGATTCCGATCTGGCTGTTCGCACGGATGGCGCTGAACGCGATCGACGGCATGCTCGCGCGCGAGCACGGACAGAAGAGCACGCTGGGCGCGTACCTGAACGAGCTCGGCGACGTCGTGTCCGATATCGCGCTCGTGCTGCCGTTCCTCGCGATTCCCGCGTTCGCTCCGGCAGACGTCTGGCTGTTCGCGCTGACGGCGGTCATCGTCGAATGCGCGGGCCTGATCGGGCCGCTCGTCGGTGCGACGCGCCGCTACGACGGCCCGTTCGGCAAGAGCGACCGCGCGTTCGCGCTCGGCGCATTCGCGCTGTGGATCGGTTTCGGTTTGCCGGTCGGCAGCGTCGCCGCGTGGCTGTGGCGGCTGCTGATCGTGCTGTCGATCGTGACGGCGGTGCGGCGCGTGCAGGCCGGCATCGCCGAAGCGGGCGGTTGACGGCGGCAGGCTGATCGGCGCCGGAGGGCGGCGCCGCATGATTCGAATAACGAAACGAGAGAGAAACGCATGAGCGCACGCATGGCCCGCGAGGCCGACTTCATCACGCACGACGGCGAAACGCTGTTCTATCGTCACTGGCCCGCGACGGGCCCGCGCTGCCGCGGCGCGATCGTGCTGCTGCATCGCGGCCACGAACATTCGGCGCGCGTCGCGCACCTCGTCGACGAACTCGACCTGCCGGATTTCTCATTTTTCGCATGGGATGCGCGCGGCCACGGCCGCTCGCCCGGCGCGCGCGGCTACAGCCCGAGCGCGGCCGCATCGGTGCGCGACCTGCAGACCTTCGTCGAGCATATCCGCGACACGCACGGCATCGCGATCGAGGACATGGCCGTGATCGGCCAGAGCGTCGGCGCGGTGCTCGCGGCCACCTGGGCGCACGATTACGCGCCGCCGATCCGCTGCCTCGTCGTCGCGTCGCCGGCGTTCCACATCAAGCTGTACGTACCGTTCGCGCGGCCGGGGCTGCGGCTGATGCACAAGCTGCGCGGCCTCTTCTACGTGAACAGCTACGTGAAGCCGAAATTCCTCACGCACGACCCGGAACGGATCGCGAGCTATGCGGCCGATCCGCTGATCACGCGGCCGATCGCCGTGAACATGCTGCTCGACCTGCACGACACCGCGCAGCGGATCGTCGCCGATGCGGCCGCGATCACCGTGCCGACGCAGTTGCTGATCTCGGGCGCCGACTGGGTCGTGCATCGTGGCCCGCAGGACCGCTTCTTCGAGCGGCTCGGCGCCGCCCGCAAGGAGCGCATTGTGTTGCCGGGCTTCTATCACGACACGCTGGGCGAGCGCGATCGCGCGCAGGCGCTCGCGCCGCTGCGCACCTTCGTGCTGCGCGAGTTCGATACGCCGAGCCCGCGCGTGTCGCTCGCCGATGCCGACCGGCGCGGCGCGTTCCACGACGAATACTCGGCGCTCGGCCGGCCGCCCGCGAACCCGTTCGCGCGTGCGTACTGGGCGATCACGCGGGCTGGCCTGAAGCTCGGTGGCGCGCTGTCCGACGGCATCGCGCTTGGGCTGCGGCTCGGCTTCGATTCGGGCTCGACGCTCGACTACGTGTACCGCAACCGCGCGCAGGGGCGGCTCGGCGTCGGCGCGCTGATCGACCGCACGTATCTCGATTCGCCGGGCTGGGTCGGCATCCGCCAGCGCAAGGTGCATCTGCAGGAACTGATCGGTGCGGCGATCGGCCGGCTGCGCGGCCAGGGCGAGCCGGTACGGATCGTCGACATCGCGGCAGGTCACGGACGCTATGTGCTCGATGCGATCGCGACGGTTGCCGAGCGCGACGGCGCGGCGCCCGACGACATCACGCTGCGCGACTACAGCCCGCCGAACGTCGAGGCCGGGCGCGTGCTGATCGCGCAGCGCGGCCTCGATCCGATCGCGCGTTTCGAGCGTGGCGACGCATTCGACGAAGTGTCGCTCGCGACGCTCGAGCCGCGCCCGACGCTCGCGATCGTGTCCGGGCTGTATGAACTGTTCGGCGAGAACGCGCTGATCGAGCGCTCGCTGCGCGGGCTCGCGCATGCGGTGCCGCCCGGCGGCTATCTCGTCTATACCGGGCAGCCGTGGCATCCGCAGCTCGAATTCATCGCGCGGGCGCTGAACAATCACCGCGGCGACGCGACGTGGGTGATGCGCCGCCGGTCGCAGGCCGAGATGGACGAACTCGTCGCGCGCGCCGGGTTCCGCAAGCTCGACCAGCGGATCGACGAGATGGGCATTTTCACGGTGAGTCTCGCGCAGCGGGTCGACGCATCATGAGCGCGCTCGGCGGCGGCACGAGCGGCGTGGGCGGTGGTATGGTCGGGGCGGCGGCCGGCCCGCGCGACGCATCGCTCGCGCTGCGCGTCGGCTGGCTCGCGGCGATGGGCGCGGTGTTCTTCTCCACGTACGGCTTCGCGAACTGGCTCGCCGCGCACCGCGCCGCGGTGCCGACGTTCGCATTCGGCTGGGAGCACGCGATTCCGTTCGTGCCGTGGACCATCGTGCCGTACTGGTCGATCGACCTGCTGTACGCGCTGTCGTTCCTGTTCTGGACGCGGCGCGACGACCTTCTCGATCACGTGAAGCGGCTGCTGACCGTGCAGCTCGTGTCGGTCGCGTGCTTCATCGCGTGGCCGTTGCGCTTCGGCTTCGAGCGGCCCGGCGCGGGCGGTGTGGCCGGTGCGCTGTTCACGCTGCTGATGGGCTTCGACAAGCCGTACAACCAGGCGCCTTCGCTGCATATCGGGCTGCTCGTCGTGCTGTGGGCCGTCTACGCGAAGCATCTGCGCGGCACGGCCGCGCGCGCCATGCTCCATCTGTGGTTCGCGGCGATCGGCGTGTCGGTGCTCACGACCTACCAGCATCATGCGATCGACGTGCCGACCGGCGCGGCCGTCGGCTGCTTCGCGCTGTTCCTGTTTCCGTTGCGCGATGCCGCGGGCCGCCTGCCGGGCGCGGAAGGCTCGCCGTCCGGCGCCGCTCGCGCGCTCGCGCGCCGCTATGCGCTCGGTGCGGCACTGGCCGCGCTCGTCGCGCTTTACTGCGTGTCGCATGCGCCGGGCTGGGCGCTGGCGGCGGGATGGGGCGCGCTGGGGCTCGCGTGCGTCGCGTGGGTCTACCGGCGCGGGGCGCCCGGTGCGTTCCAGAAGGACGACGCGGGCCGCTTTCCGGTGTTCATCCGCTGGCTGTTCGCGCCGACGATCGCCGGCGCGTTCGTCAATTCGAGGCTGTGGACCTTCCGGCAGCCGGTGCCGGCGCGGATCGACGAGCGCGTGTCGATCGGCCGTACGCCGACGACGCGCGACATGCGGCGCTATGGCTTCACCGCGCTCGTCGACCTCACGGCGGAGATGCCGCGCTGGGTCGCGGCAGACGCTTCGCTGGCGTATGCGGCGGTGCCGCAACTCGACCTCGTCGCGCCGAGCGCGGCGCAACTCGCGGCGGCCGTCGCGGCGCTCGAACGGCTGCATCGCGAAGGGCGCGAGGTGCTGGTTTGTTGCGCGCTGGGCTATGGGCGCAGCGTGCTGTGCGCGGCCGCGTGGCTCGCGGCACGGCGCGGGTTCGGCGACGCGCGCGAAGCGCTTGCGGCGGTGCGCGCGGTGCGGCCGCATGCGGTCTGGTCGGACGACGGCGTGGCCGTGCTGCAGGACTGGATCGATCGCCGCCGGGTCACGGGAGGCGTGTGATGCGCGATCCGTCCTCACCCTTCAGGATTGCCGCCGCACGCGGCGCGCTCGATGCGGGCGCGTGGGCGATCGCGGCCGCGCTGGCCGCGGCGGGCGCCGGCTGGTGGATCGCGTCGGGCTGGGCGCCGGCAACGATCGCGCGCGTATTGCTGGCCGTGATCAGCACCGGGTCGGGGATTGCCGCGCTGTGGTACGCGGTGCGCATCGAGATCGACCGGCGGCTGTTCGCCGCGCTGGCACGCGCGGCGTCGGGCGACGCGCCTGTCGACGACGGGCTGGCCGCGCTCGACCGCGCGCTTGCCGATCTCGGCTGGATCGACGAAGGGAAGTTGGGGCGGGCGCTGGACGCGCGCGTGCGCGGCGCGGTCGGGTTGTGCCGGGCCGGCGTGCTGATCGCGATCGTGCAGTGGACCGCGGTCGGGATCGCGATCGCGCTGCCGCAAGTCGGTTAGCGGTACAGGTACGGGGCACGCGGTTGCGGCGCCAGGCCGCTATCCGCGTGTCGTGCGCCGTGCGTCATGGGTCACGCCCGCCCCGCGCGCGGCCCCCGCATCCGCTTCGCCTCGTACATCGCCCGGTCCGCATGCTCGATCAGTGCGTTCATGTCGGTGCCGTCGTCGGGCAGCAGCGCGGCGCCGACACTGACGCCGAGCGCAAGCGGACGTCCTTCGAATTCGAACGGTTCGCCGACCTGCTGCGCGAGCCGCACGCGCTGCGCGTCCACATCGTCGCGGCCGCCGACGTTCGGCAGGATCACCGCGAATTCGTCGCCGCCGACGCGCGCGACCGTGTCGGCGCGCCGCACCGCGCCGAGCATCCGCGTGGCGATCTCGCGCAGCGCGGCGTCGCCCGCGCGGTGGCCGTAGCCGTCGTTGATCGGCTTGAGCCCGTCCATGTCGATGTTGAGGATGCCGAGCCGGCCGTTCGCGCGCAGCGCGGTGTGCATCGACTGGCGCAGACGGTCGTAGAACAGCGCGCGGTTCGGCAGGCCGGTGAGCGCGTCGTGCGTCGCGCGCAGATAGAGTTCGTTCGCCTCGTTGCGTGCCGCGTGGAACATCGCGGCGGCGATCAGCTCGGCCGTGAGCCGCAGCGCGCCGGCATCGGCGGCCGAGAATCCGTCGACGTTCGGCGACATCACCTTCAGCACGCCGACCGTCGTGTCCGCGTGCGTGAGCGGCATCACGAGCATCGAGCGCAGCCCGACGCGGCGGCACGCGTCGCGATCGACGCGCGGGTCGGTTTCCGAATCCGTGCAGTGCAGCAATTCGCCGCGCGTCACGCACAGGCCCGACAGGCTGCCGGAGCGGCGCAGCCGCAGCCCGAGCATCCCGGCGGCGGAGCCCGACGCGGCGCGGTACACCATGTCGTCGCCTTCGGCGAACTCGACCGCCGCGCCGCTCGCGCCCGTCAGGTGGGGCACCTGCTCGGTCACATAGGCCATCACGCTGCCGAGGTCGAGGCCGAGTTTCGCGATCTCGGTTTGCGTGGCGATGATGCGCAGCAGCGTGGCCGGGGACGGGGTGACGGTATCGATGATTTGATCCAAGTCAGTTTTCCATGAATAAAGGGCGGCGCGATGCGTGCGCTTGCGGTAGCATACGCGCCGCTCGGCGGCAGCGCGTTTCGGGCGACCCGCAATGGGCCGCCGGTGTCCTGCCAGCCCCAATCCGCGCCGGCAGTATGCCGGTCGGTCCGGCCGACAGCAACGACGCAATTCTTACCATTCATCCGCTGAGTTCAGTATTTCCGACCGAACTGAGTTTTTTTCGCCTCGTCGTTGCGAATCGGGGTAAGTTTTGTCCTATTTTTGAGATAGTGTGACGAATGAGCGAGCGCCAGTGCCAGGCGCACGAAGCAGAGCGAATCGGCAATCGGGCAATTCGCCGCGTCGTTTCGATAAATGCATTCAGGCCAGACAATTGAGGGGAAGCAGTGGGGATGTGCATTCAAGGGCATGGCTGCTTTGCGCGCGCGGCTTGCGACGCGCTTGATGACCGGGTGATCGAGACGATGGGGCGCCGCGCATGAGGCCCGCCGCGTCGTTGCTCCTCCTGTCGGTCGCCACGTTTGGCGCGTTCCATGCGGCTGCGCTGTCGGCCGCGCCGATGCCGGCGGTGCCGGCGTCCGCTGCGGGGGGCGCCGCCGGGGCGTCTGCCGCCGCAGCGAATACACCGGTGCTCGCGGCCGCGCCGGCGGCGGCCAGCGCGGCCGGTGCCGCATCGGCCGGCCTGCCGGTGACGACCGTGCACCTGCCGTTCGCGTCGCTCGGCGCGTTCGATCCGTTGCGCCTGCGCGGCGCCGACGACGCACGCACGATCAACGCCGGCGTGCGGCTCGATCGCGTGGTCACCGGCGCGCGATTGCGCCTGACCTACGCGTACTCGCCGTCGCTCGTGTTCCCGATGTCGCACCTGAAGGTGTCGGTGAACGGCGAGGTGGTCGCGACCGTGCCGTTCGACGCGCCGCACGCGGGCCGCACGGTCACTCAGGACATCCCGATCGATCCGCGCTACTTCTCCGATTTCAACCAGATCGGCTTGCGCCTGATCGCGCATTACACGCTCGATCATTGCGAGGATCCGTCGAACTCGGCGCTGTGGGCCGATGTGAGCCCGACGAGCGAACTGCTGCTCGACGAATCGCCGGTGCGCCTGCCGAACGATCTCGCGCTGCTGCCCGCGCCGTTTTTCGACCGGCGCGACAACGGGCTGTTGCGGCTGCCGTTCGTGCTGCCCGCGTCGCCCGACTCGGCGACGGTGCGCAGTGCCGGCGTGCTCGCGTCGTGGTTCGGCGCGCAGGCCGACTACCGGCAGGCGCGTTTCCCGGTCGGCTCGGCGCTGCCGGCCGACGACCAGGCGGTGGTGGTCGGCACGGCCGCGACGTTGCCGGCCGGCCTCGCGCTGCCGCCCGTCAACGGCCCGATGCTCGCCGTCACCGACAACCCGGCCGCGCCGGGCCGCAAGCTGCTGGTGGTGACGGGCCGCACGGCGGCCGAAGTCGACGACGCAGTCGCGACGCTCGTGCTCGGCCGCGCGGCCCTGTCGGGGCCGGCGGCGACGGTCGCGCACGTCGATCTCGGCGCGCCGCGCAAGCCGTACGACGCGCCGCGCTGGCTGCCGGTGAACCGGCCGATCACGTTCCGCGAACTCGTGTCCGACCCGCGCGAACTCGAAGTGCGCGGCACGACGCCCGACGCGATCCGCCTGAACCTGCGCGTGCCGGCCGATCTCCATTCGTGGAACGGCTCGGGCGTGCCGATTACGCTGCGTTACCGCTATACGGCGCCGACCGTGCAGGACAACTCGACGCTCGCCGTCGAGATCAACGATCAGCTCGTGAAGTCGTACCGGCTCGGGCCGGCCCATGCGGAAGATGCGCGCGGGCGCATGCAGCTGCCGCTGCTGTCGGTGCCGGAAGGGCGCGTGACGAGCGACGTCGACATTCCGGCGTTCCGCGTCGGCAGCGGCAACCAGCTGCAGTTCCGCTTCACGCTCGATTCGCAGAAGACGGGGCTTTGCTCGAGCTCCGCGAGCGAACCGCAGCGCGCGGCGATCGACCCTGATTCGACGATCGACTTCTCGCACTTCGTGCATTACGCGCAATTGCCGAACCTCGCGTTCTTCGCGAACAGCGGCTTCCCGTTCACGCGCTTCGCCGACCTGTCGCAGACGGCCGTCGTGATACCGGATCGTCCGTCGCCGCAGGAGCTCGAAGCCTATCTGACGATGCTCGGCCACATGGGGCAGTGGACGGGCTTCCCGGCGCTGCGCGTGCAGGTAGCGCGACCCGGCGACGTCGCCGCGCTGGCCGGCCGCAAGGATCTGCTCGTGATCGACGGCTCGCCCGCGTCGCCGCTGCTGTCGCAGTGGCGCGCGTCGTTGCCGCTCGCGATCGACGAGCAGGCCGGCGTGGGCGCGACGCGTGTCGCGTTCTCGGTTAAGGAAAGCTGGCGCAACGGCGTCGGGCTGGCCAACGGCGGCGCGCGCATCGAACAGTCGGGCCCGCTCGCGGCGCTCGCCGGTTTCGAGCTGCCGGGCAGCCACGGTCGCAGCGTCGTCGCGCTGACGGCGACGGACCAGTCGCACCTGGGCGATCTGCTCGATGTGTTCCAGAAGCCCGGCCTCGTGTCCCAACTGCAGGGCGACCTCGCGCTGGTGAGACCGGGGCAGGTCGACAGCCTGCGCGTCGGCGAACCGTACGTGGTCGGCTTCGTGCCGTGGTATGCGCGCGTCTGGACGCACGCGGCGCGGCACCCGCTCGTGCTCGGCGCGGTCGGCGTCGTCGCGGGGCTGCTGCTCGCGCTCGGCGTGTTCAGCGTGCTGCAGAGAATCGCCGCGCGTCGACGGGGGATGTAACGGATGGCGCGGGCAATCGCAAGGCGACGGGCCACGCAGCCGGCGCGCCGCGTCGGCACGGCGCTCCTGCTGGCCGTCGCGGCCGCCTGCGCGTCCGGTGACGCGCAGGCGGTGCAAAGCGGCGCGGCCGACGCGCAATGCAGCGCGGCGTGGCCGCGCTGGGATGCGTTCAAGCGCGACTTCGTGTCGACCGACGGCCGCGTGATCGACGTCGGCTCGGCCGATTCGCGCACGGTATCGGAGGGGCAGGCGTATGGACTGTTCTTCGCGCTCGTCGCGAACGACCGGCGCGCGTTCGACACGATCCTCGCATGGACCGAGAACAACCTCGCGCAAGGCGACCTGAGCGCCCGTCTGCCGGCGTGGCTGTGGGGCCGCGCGCCGGACGGCACGTGGCGCGTGCTCGACGCGAACGCGGCGTCGGATGCCGACCTGTGGATCGCTTACACGCTCCTGGAGGCCGGGCGGCTGTGGCGCGAGCGCAGCTACACCGCGCGCGGCGCGCTGCTGGCGAAGCGGGTGCTCGACGACGAGACGGCGAGCGTGCCGGGCCTCGGCATCACGCTGCTGCCCGGGCCGGTCGGCTTCAAGCTGGCCGACGGCCAGTACCGCGTGAACCCGAGCTATTCGCCGCCGCAAGTGATCCGCGGGCTCGCCGCGCGGCTACCCGACGACCGCCGCTGGGCGGCGCTTGCGGCCAGCACCGGCCGCGTGCTGCTCGACACCGCGCCGAAGGGTTTTTCGCCGGACTGGGCGCTGTATCGGCCGGGTACGGGCTTCGGCCCCGATCCGCAGACGCACGCGGAAAGCGCGTACAACGCGATCCGCGTGTACCTGTGGGCCGGCATGCTCGACCGCACCGATCCGCTCGCCGCGCCAATGCTCGCGCGGTTCGCGCCGTTCGCCGATTACATCGCCGCCCATGGCGCGCCGCCCGAGAAGGTCGACACGACGACCGGCGTCGCGGGGCCGAACGACGGCAACGGCGGTTTTTCCGCGGCGGCCGTGCCGTTCCTCGACGCCCGCGGCCAGCACGCGCTCGCCGATGCGCAAGCCGCCCGGGTCGATACGCTCGCGCGTCAGACGGCGCCCGGCTACTACACGAGCGTGCTGACGCTGTTCGGCCTCGGCTGGCGCGACGGCCGCTACCGGTTCGACGCGGACGGTTCGCTCGAGGCGCGCTGGGAGGGCCGTTCATGCGCGGCCCGATGAAGCGCGCCGCGCCGCGCGTCGCCGGATTCGCATGGCTCGCGTCGTCGGTCTGCGTGGCCGCGCCGGCCGCGGTCGCTGTCGCGCCGAAAGCCGTTGTGCCGAATGCCGTACCGGTGCCGGCGCCGGCCGCGGCCGATCTCACCGACGCGCAGCGCCAGCTCGCGACCGCCCGCATGTGGGGCGTCAAGCATCGCGACGACCTCGCGCGCGATGCGGTGCGCAAGGGGCTGCTGATCGCGCCGAACGATCCTGAACTGCTCGCGGAGCAGATGCGCGTGCTGTTGCGGCTCGGCGATGCGAAAGGCGCGCAGGCCGCGCTTGCGCGGCTGCAGGCGAGTGCGCCGAGTGCGCCGGACACGCGGCGCGCGGCCGACGAGTACCGCGTCGCGACGAGCGGCCGCGGCGAGATGGCGCAGATCCGCCTGCTCGCGCGCAGCGGCCGCGCGGACGAAGCGGCCAAGCGTATCGTCGCGCTGTTTCCGAACGGCGCGCCCTCCGGTGCGCTCGGCGCCGAGTACTACCAGATCGTCGCGAACGCGCCGGGCGGGCGCGAGCCCGCGATCGCCGCGTTGCGCCGTGCGGTGGCGACCGACCAGCAGGACACCGGCGCGGCGCTGGCGCTTGCGCGGCTCCTGAACCAGCGCGACGACACGCGCCCGGAGGCGAACCGGATCGCATGGTCGCTCGCGAAGCGCGTCGACGCGGACCATATCGAAGCGATGGCCGTGTGGCGGCACGTGCTGCAGTCCGCCGGCATCGATCCCGCGTATGCCGACGCATTGCATGCGTATCTCGCGCTAGTACCGGACGACACCGAGTTTCGCGACCGCGTCGCCGAACTCGACCGGCAGCGCGATGCGCAGCGCCGGCTCGAGCGCGATCCCGATTACATCGCGCAGCAGCGCGGCCTGCAGGCGCTCGCGCGCGGCGATCTGGCGGCGGCCGAGCCGCTGCTCACGCGCGCCGCGCGGGCGCGCTCCGACGACGCGGATGCGGTGGGCGGCCTCGGCATGCTGCGTCTGCGCGAAGGCCGGCACGACGAAGCGCGCGCGCTGTTCGCGCGGGCGGCGACGCTCGCGACCGACCAGCGCGGCAAATGGCAGAGCCTCGCGCGCACCGCGCAGTTCTGGGGGCTGCTCGCGCAAGGCCGCGCGGCGGCGTCGGCAGGGCGTGCGCAGGATGCCGAACAGGCGGCGCGCGCCGCGCTCGCGATGCAGCCCGACAGCCCGGACGCGAAGCTGCAGCTCGCCGATGCGCTGCTCGCGCAGCGCGACTGGGCGCGTGCGGAGCCGTTGCTGCGCGAATTGCTGGCCGCGCGCTCGCCGAGCCTGTCGGCCGTGCGCGGGACCGCGACGCTGTATGAAAACACCGGCCGTGCCGATCGCATCGGCCCGCTGCTCGATGCGCTGCAAGGCCGCGTGACGGGCCGCGACGATCGCCACGCGCTCGACGGCCTGCGCGCCGATCTGCTCGCGAGCCAGGCGAAGGCCCTGGCGGACAAGGGCGAACGCGGGCCGGCCGCGCAGCGCTACGAAGCGGCGGTGCGCGCGGCGCCCGACGCGGCGTGGACGCGCTTCGCGCTCGCGCGGCTCTACCGCGACATGGGGCTGCCGCAGCTCGGCGGCACGGTGATGGACGACGGGCTCGCGCAAGGCGACACGCCCGAGATGCATTATGCGAGCGCGCTGTATCGCAATTCGATCGACGACGTCGCCGGCGCACGGGCGGCGCTTGCCGGCGTCGACGATCCGCACCGCACGGACGGCATGCATGCGCTCGCGCGCAAGCTCGACGCCGAAAGTGCGCTGGCCGACGCGCGCGGCGCGCTCGGTCGCGGCGATCGCGCGGCGTTCGCCGCGTCGCTCGCGCATGCGCAGGCGAGCGCGCCGGACGATCCCGACATGCTCGCCGCGATCGGCGCGCAGTGGATCGACGCGGGCGAACCCGGGCGCGGCCTTGCGCCGCTGCACGACTGGATCGCCGCGCATCCGAAGGACGCCGATGTGGACGTGCGATTGCGCTACGGCGACCTGCTCGGCAGCGCGGGGCGCGACGATGCGCTCGCCGCGTGGCTCGACACGCTGCGCCGCGAACCCGGACTGACGCCCGCGCAGACCGCGAGGATCGAGGATCAGTCGCTGCGTCTCGTGCTGCGACAGACCGACGAAGCGATCGCGCAACAGGACTATGCGCGTGCCCGCACGCTGCTTTCTCGCGCGAGCCCGGCTGGCCGCGAGGACAAGCGCTACGCGCTCGAACTGGCCGATCTCGAACGCGCGCAGGGCCACTACGATGCGGCGCGCGATGCGCTCGCGCCGGTCGTCGCGCGCATGCCGGAAGATGCCGATACGCAGCTCGCGCTCGCGCGGATCGACGAGGACAGCGGCCATCGCGCGGCCGCGCTCGCACGCGTGCAGGCCGTGCTTGGCCGCACGCCGGACGACGACGTCGATACGCGGCTGTCGGTCGTGCGCCGCCTGAATGCGCTGCGCCGCCCGGACGAAGCCGCGCAGGTGACCGACCGGTTGCAGGCCGCCTACCCGGCGCGCGCCGACGTAACGGTCGCGGCCGGGCGCGTGGCCGAAGCGCAGGGCCGCTACGACGATGCCGCGTCGCTGTACCGGCTGTCGCAGTCGCAGGAACGCACGAGCGGCGTGAGCCCGGGCCGCGACGGCCGCACGCCCGCGCAGGCCGCCTTCGCGGATCTCGAGCAGCGGCGCAACCCGGAGATCGAGATCGGCTGGCTGCCCGCGTACAAGTCGGGCGACGAAGGGATTTCCGCGTACCGCGCGCAGCAGGTGCCGGTCTACATGCAGATGCCGGTGCGTTACGACGGGCATGCGTTCCTGCAGCTCGACACCGTGCATCTGGACGCCGGCACGCTCGATACGAGCGACCCGGACGCGTATTCGCTGAAAACCTTCGGGACCTACGGGGGGCTCAAGGCCCTGGCCGGCTCGTCAATGTTTCCGTGGAATCTGCTGGCCGCCGGGGCGATCGCGAATCGGCAGGGCGACCTGCACCAGCCGACGACGGGCGTCGCGATCGGCGCCGGCTATCGCACCGACGCGTGGCGCTTCGATCTCGGCACGTCGCCGCTCGGGTTCCCGGTGCATTACCTGGTCGGCGGCGTGCGCTATCGCTTCGACGCAGGCCCGGCGAGCTTCACCGTGAATGCGTCGCGGCGGCCGGAAACGAGCAGCGTGCTGTCGTATGCGGGAATGCGCGATCCTTGGACCGGCGCGGTGTGGGGCGGCGTGCGCCGCGACGGCGTGAACCTGCGCGGGTCGGTCGACATCGGCCGCGTGAACCTGTTCGCGGAACTCGGCGCGGGCGTGCTGTCGGGCAACAACGTCGAGCGCAACGCGGAAGTCACGCTGCGCTCGGGCTTCACGGTGCCCGTGTACGAACGCGCGACGATGAAGGTCAGCACCGGGCTCGTCGGCAATGCGTGGCACTACGCGCAGAACCTGCGCTACTACACGTACGGGCAGGGCGGCTACTACAGCCCGCAGCGCTATCTGTCGCTCGGCGTGCCGATCGAATGGGCCGGGCGGCGCGACGCGCTGTCGTGGGACCTGACCGTCACGGCCGGGATCTCGAACAGCTACGAGAAGGACTCGCTGTTCTACCCGACCTTTGCGGATCAGCGCGCCGCGCAGGAGGCGGCCGGCCTGGTCTATGCGGGCAGCTCGACGCGTGGCGTGTCGTTCTCGTACGGCGTGAACGGCATCGTCGAGTACCGCGTGAATCCACACCTGAGCGTCGGTGCGCAACTGCATGTGGACCGTTCGCACGACTATGCGCCGAGCTCGGCGCTCGTGTATCTGCGCTACGCATTCGATGCGCGCGCCGAGCGCAACTGGCTCGTCACGCCGACGCCAGTGCAGCTTTATTCGGATTACTAGGGGAACGCGTGAATACCGAAATCGATGCGACTCGTCCCGCGCTCGGCGCCGCCGGCCTGCTGGGTCGCCTGCGCCTGCTGCTGCGCACGGGCCCGGCCGGCGGTCGCGCCGGCCCGCTGAGCCGGCTCGCGATCGACGGGCTGCCCGATGCGTGGACGCCGCTCGAAGCGGGCGGCCTGTATGCCGTGTATGCGGCCGCCGGCACGCCGGCCTGTGACGCGCTCGTCTGGGAAAGCGCACGGCAGTCGCGCACGCGCGACGTGACGGTGGTGCTCGCACGGGACGCCGCGCGCGTCGCCGCGCGGATGCAGGCGTGCGGCTTCGCGGGCGGCGCACATCCGGCCGGCTGGCCGCGCAACCTGAACGTGCTGGCGATGCCGCCGGCCACCGGGCCGGCAGACGGCGACGCCGCGACGGAACCGGACGCGCCGCGCCGCGCGGCGCCCGGACCGTTCGCGCGACTCACGGGCGGCTTGCGTGCGATGAAGCGCTACGGTTTTCGTGCGCGCTCGGTGTATTTCATCGAAGGCGCGCAGCGCTGGTTAAGCTGGGACGATCCGTCCGCGCTCGCGGAAGAGGGGCACGCGCTTGCCGACTGGTGCCGCACGCACCGGATCGCGCTCGTGTTGCTGCTCGATCCGGAGATCGCCCGTGCCGATGCCGATTCGACCACCGACGATCCGCCGCTCGTGCGCGATGCGGGCCGCGCGCCGCGGGGCGAATTCCACGGCGTGTGCTCCGGTGTCGCGCAGTTGCAGCGCACCCACGGCGAGCTGCTGTGGGTCGTCGATTTCTGGCGCGCGGGCGACATGCTCGCGGCCGGCGAAGTGCGGCCGCTGCGCTTTGCGCCGAGCGGCCGGCTCGCCGCGATCGCCGACGGCGACGCGACCGAGCCCGCACGCAGGATGAAGCTCGCGACCGACGAGGACCGTGTCGTCGTCAGCCGCGCGATACTCGACGACGCGAGCCGCGTGCCCGCCGACTGGGAGATCGTCGACGACAACGCGGCAGTCGTCACCGCCTGCGCACACGCACAGGCCGCGACCGCGGTGCTGGCATTCCGCTCGCATGCGCAGCTCGAAGCGCTGTGCGCGGCGGTTCACGCGCTGCGCCGGCAGTGCGGTGGCGCACTCAAGATCGCGATCGTCGAACGCGACGAGGTGCTGCGCCAGCAGTTCGAGATGCTGCTGCTGAGCGTCGGCGCGAATCGCGTCGTCGCGCGCGACCTGCCAATGTCGCGCCTGCAGGCCGCCGTGCACGCGCTGCGCGGGCAACTCTATGCGCGGCCCGTCGCGCCCGACTATCGTGCGGCGCTCGCGGCCGCGCTCGGCGATTCGGTGCTCGGCTACCTGCCGGTCGGCGCGTTCTGCCTGCGCATCCGCGCGGTGCTCGATCGCGGCGCCGTGCTGTCGCTGCCGCACACGCTCGCGAAGATCGCGCTGCTGCCCGGCGTGTCGCACGTCGATGCGTTGCGGCGCTGCCGGCCGCGCCGCGCGGGCGATGTCGTGACGGCCGATGCCGGACACCTGTACGTGTTCCTGTTCGCATGCGAGCCGGCCGATGCGAGCGACGCACTCGCGCGGATCTTCGACGTGCCGGTCGATACGCTGTCGGATCGCGTCGTGTGTCTCGGGCACGAAAGCATCGACAAGGAACTCGATGCGCTGAAGACCGAGAACCGGCGCGCGCCGATCGCCGACTACAGCGACCTGTTTGCAGTGGCGCGACCCGCTGCCGCGCCGCAGGTGCCGGCCGGACGCGCGGGCGAGGTCGCACGGCGCGCGGAACCGGGTGGCGCGAGCGATATGCCGGGCGCGGCCGACAGGCCGATCGATGCGGCGCGGCCGCTCGCGCGGGCCGATGCCGACGCCGTGCCGGCCGCCGATGCGCCGGCGCAGGTTTCCGTATTTCCCGCCGCGCGTGCGCGCGGCGCCATTCGCAGTGCGATGCCGCTGCGCAAGCCGGAGGGCGCATGATCGCCGAACTCGTCATCGGTTTCATCGTCGGCCTCGCGATCGCGGTGCCGGTGTGGATTGTCGCTCAGCACCTGGGCATCGGCCGCGGTTTCCATGCGCCGCGCGGGATCAACCGGCGCGAAGCGGTGCCGTGCGAACTCGTGCCGGTGGCGCTGCGCGGTCGCCTGCTGCCCGATGCGGGCCGCACCGGCGAGGCGTCGCGATGAAGACGATCGCCATTACGTCGACGACGGGCGGCGCGGGCCGCACGACGCTCGCCGCCGCGCTCGCGGTGCTGCTCGCGCGCCGCGGCCGGCCGGTCGTCGCCGTCGAATTCGACGCGCAGAACCTGATGGGCGCGTCGCTCGGGCTCGACACGCTGCCCGAACACGGTCTCGCGCACAGCCTGCTCGGCGACGCCGCGCCGTGGCACGCGCAGACATGGCGCAATGCAGACGGCGTGCTGTTCGTGCCGTATGGGCAGGTCGACGCGGCGGGCGCCGCCGCGTGCGACGCGCGGCTCGTGGCCGATTCCGCCTGGTTGTCGCGCGCGCTCGACGAGATCGCGCTGCCGGCCGACGGGGTCGTGCTGGTCGACACCGCACGCTATCCGTCGCCACAGGCCGAGCAAGCGATTCGCCGCGCGGACCTGACGCTCGTCGTCGTGCCGCCCGAACCGGCGGCATGCGCGACGCTCGCCGCGCGTCTGGACGCGCTGCGCGCCGGTGGCGGCGAGCTGCAGATCGTCGTGAACCGGCTGAACCCGGCGCGCGACATGCAGCGCGACGCGCTCGGGATGCTCCGCGCGGTCGCGGGGCCGGCGTCGATGCTCGAACAACGCATCCACGTCGATGCAGCCGTGCCCGAAACGCTTGCGCGGGGCAGCTGGATTTTCGACGACGCGCCTTATTCTCAGGCGTCGCACGACCTGAACGGCGTCGCGAACTGGGTCGATACGTGGCTCCCGGCGGCCGTGGCCGACCGTGCGGGAGCGTCGCGATGAAGGGCGCATCCGCGTCGCGCTGGCGCGTGGCCCGCCGCCGCGTGACGGACTGGTGCGCGCGCGGCATCGGGCTGCCGGTGCAGCGCACGCTGCTCGACTGGCTCGTGCGGCTGTTCTTCCATGCGCCGCCGCCCGGGCGGCCCGACCCCGTGCGCCGCTGGGCGCGCACCGGCTTCCTGCGGCTCGCGCGCGACTGGGGCGTGCTGCAGCCGTTGAGCCCGCGCGAATGGCTGTGGCGCGCGATCGTGCGTGCGCCGCGCGGCGCCGACGGCCGGCCCGCGCGCGATCCGCTTGCGTGGTTCGACACGTTCGTCGTGCCCGTCTACGTCGCGGCGCGCGCGCTCGCGCGGCGCGTCAATATGCAGTTCGAGCGCCTGCCGTGGGCACGCTGGGGCGGCTGGCTCGATGCGCGCGCGAACGGCGTCGGCCGGCACCGCTGGCTGGCGCCTCTGCTGCTGATCGCCGGCGCGGTGCTGTGGGCCGCGGCCGGCATGTCGCCGCTGATGCCCAACGCGCAGTTCGCGTTCTTCGCGATCGTCGCGATGCTCGCGCTCGCGCTGCGCCGCCTGCCCGGACATCTGCCGACCCTCGCGCTCGCATCGCTCGCGCTGCTCGCGACGGTGCGCTACGTGTGGTGGCGCACGACGCAGACGCTCGACTTCCGCAGCCCCGTCGAGGCCGTGGCCGGCTATCTCCTGTACGGCGCCGAAGCCTATACGTGGATGATCCTGCTGCTCGGCTTCGTGCAGACCGCGTGGCCGCTCGATCGCCCGATCGTGCCGCTGCCCGACGATCCCGACGAATGGCCGAGCGTCGATCTCTACATTCCGACCTACAACGAACCGCTGTCGGTCGTGAAGCCGACCGCGTTCGCCGCGCAGAGCATCGACTGGCCGACCGACAAACTGCGCGTGTACCTGCTCGACGACGGCCGGCGTCCCGAGTTCGAGGCGTTCGCGAAAGAGGCGGGCATCGGCTACCTGACACGCGACGACAACCGTCACGCGAAGGCCGGCAACATCAACCGCGCGCTGCCGAAGACGCACGGCGAGTACATCGCGATCTTCGACTGCGATCACGTGCCGACGCGCTCGTTCCTGCAGACCACGATGGGCGTGTTCCTGCGCGACCCGAAGTGCGCGCTGGTGCAGACGCCGCACCATTTCTTCTCGCCCGATCCGTTCGAACGCAACCTCGGCACGTTCCGCGAGATTCCGAACGAGGGCAACCTGTTCTACGGGCTCGTGCAGTCGGGCAACGACCTGTGGAACGCGACGTTCTTCTGCGGATCGTGCGCTGTGCTCAAGCGCAGCGCGCTGGAGGAGGTGGGCGGCGTCGCGGTCGAAACCGTGACCGAGGACGCGCACACGGCGCTCAAGCTGCATCGCCGCGGCTACACGTCGGCGTACCTGCCGACCGTGCAGGCAGCCGGCCTCGCGACGGAAAGCCTTGCGGGCCACGTGAAGCAGCGCACGCGCTGGGCGCGCGGAATGGCGCAGATCTTCCGCATCGACAACCCGTTCCTCGGGCGCGGGCTCGGCTTCGTGCAGCGGATCTGCTACGGCAACGCGATGCTGCATTTTTTCTACGGGATTCCGCGGCTCGTGTTCCTGACGATCCCGCTCGCGTACCTGTTCTTCCACCTGTACTTCATCAATGCATCGTCGGTCGCGCTCGCGAGCTACGTGATTCCGTACCTGGTGCTCGCGAACGTCGCGAACTCGCGGATGCAGGGGCGTTACCGCCATTCGTTCTGGGCCGAGGTCTACGAATCGGTGCTCGCGTGGTACATCGCACTGCCGACCACCGTCGCGTTCTTCAGCCCGAAGCACGGCAAGTTCAACGTGACCGACAAGGGCGGCAAGATCGACGAAGGCTACGTCGACTGGTCGACGTCGAAGCCGTACCTCGTGCTGTTCGCGCTGAATGTGCTCGCGGTCGTCGCGGGGCTCTGGCGGCTCGTGGCCGAGCAGGGCGACGAGGCGGCGACGATCCTGATCACGCTCGGCTGGACCGTCTACAACCTCGCGATGCTCGGCGCGGCGCTGGCGGTTGCGCGCGAGACGAAGCAGGTACGCGTCACGCACCGGATCGCGATGCGGGTGCCGGCGACGCTGCTGCTCGCCGACGGCTCGACGGCCGCCTGCTTCACGAGCGACTACTCGACAGGCGGGCTCGGTCTCGAAGCGGTGCCGGGGCTGCCGCTTGCGGTCGGCGACACGCTGACGGTGTGCGTGACACGCGGCGACCGGCCGTTCCCGTTTCCGGTGCGTGTGAGCCGCGTGACGCCGACCCACGTCGGCGTGAGCTTCGAGGCGCTCACGCTCGAACAGGAGCGCCAGCTCGTGCAGTGCACGTTCGGCCGCGCGGACGCGTGGCTCGACTGGCACGCGGGCTCGCGCCCCGACACGCCGCTGCGCGGGCTGAAGGAAGTGCTGCAGGTGGGCGTCGACGGGTACGTACGGATGTGGAAGGGCGCGGCGCGCAGCGTGCAGACCATGCTGGCGCCGAAGCTCGATCGGGCGCGCGACTGACGCGGCGCTCATGACGGAGTGGTTTAGATGACGTTCTGGAATCTGTATTTCATCCTGAAGTTCGCGCTGTTCGCGACCGGCCACCTGCAGCCGATGTGGCTCGCGAACCTCGCGTTCGCGCTGGCGCTCGTCGCGAGCGCGCCGATCCGGCAGCGCGTGTGGCGCATCGTGCGGCAGATCGTGGCGATCGCGATCGCGGTGCCGCTGCTCGCGCGCGAGCTGCATGCGCCGCCGCTCGCGCGTCTCGCCGAAGCCGCGCGCGAGGTCAGCACGTTCCGCCTCGACTACTGGATGGAACTGCTGCCGCGCCTGCTGCCGCCGATGCTGGTGCTGACGGTGGCGGGCGCGCTGATCGTCTATTTCATCGTGAACCGCTGGCTGCGCGTCGCGACCTTCGTGCTCGCCGTGCTGATCGTGATGCCGCTATGGCAGGCCGGCAACGGACTGATGGCGCGCGTCGTCGCACCGCCCGCGCAGCAGCTCGCCAACGGCAACGGCGGGCGCTCCGACCAGCCCGAGGATCACAACGCGGCGCTCGCGACGTTCCGCGCGCAGGAGTCGCAGCGGCAGGTCACGTTCGGCCATCTCGGCAACGATCCGTCCACGCAGTTCGACGTGATCGTGCTGCATATCTGCTCGCTGTCGTGGGACGACCTCGACGCCGCGAAGGTGCGCAACCACCCGATGCTGAGCCACTTCGATTACCTGTTCAACAACTTCAGCACGGCCGCGAGCTACAGCGGCCCGGCCGCGATCCGCGTGCTGCGCGCGACCTGCGGCCAGGAAGCGCACGCGGACCTGTACAAGCCCGCGCCGCAGCAGTGCTACCTGTTCTCGCAGCTGGCGGCCGCCGGCTACACGGTGCAGTCGCTGCTGAACCACGACGGCCACTTCGACAACTTCCTGCAGGTCGTGCACGACAACCTCGGCGTGCCCGACGCGCCGATGATCTCGAACGCGGCCGCACCTGTCGCGATGCACGCGTTCGACGGCTCGGCGATCAAGGACGACTACCAGACGCTCGCGAACTGGTACGCGCAGCGCGCATCGGTGCCGGGGCCGGTCGCGCTGTACTACAACACGATCAGCATGCACGACGGCAACCGCGTGATCGGCAGTTCGCTGAACAGCATCGACTCGTATCCGCAGCGCGCGACCAAGCTGATGGACGACTTCGACCGGCTCGCCGATCTGGTCGCGCAGTCGGGCCGGCGCGCGGTGATCGTGTTCGTGCCCGAGCACGGCGCCGCGCTGCGCGGCGACAAGAACCAGGTCGCGGGCCTGCGCGAGATTCCGACGCCGCGCATCATTCACGGGCCGGTCGGCGTTCGGCTCGTCGGTTTCACCGGCAATCACGGCACGACCACCGTGATCGACCAGCCGACGAGCTTCCTCGCGCTCGCGCAACTCCTGTCGAACCTCGTGTCGAACAGTCCGTTCAAGCCCGGCGTGACCCTCGCGCAATATGCGGCCGATCTGCCGCGCACGCGGATGGTCGGCGAGAACGAGGGCACGGTGACGATGCAGACGCCCGCGGGCTATGCGGTCAAGACTCCGGACGGCGTATGGATCGACGAACAATAAACATCGGCGAAGGCGACGAGGGCCGCCTGTCGCAACCGAACGACGTGCTCGGCCTCGCGCGGCACCTACCCGCGCTGGACCCGGCCCACTATGTCGACGAGCAGGCGCGGCGCGCGTTCGTCGAATCGCTCGAGCGCTGGCCGGTACTTGCGAAGCTGATGGGATTGACGCGGTAAACGCAACGCGGCCGGCGTGAATGCCGGCCGCGTTGCGTCGATCGACCGATGAAGTGTCAGTGCGCCTTGCGTTCCGGCTGGCGCGTCCACTGGTCTTCTTCGCCGGGTACCTTGCCGAAGGTCTGCGCGGCCCACGCGTTGCGGGCCGCTTCGATCTTCGCGCGCGCGCTCGACACGAAATTCCATTCGATGAACCGCTCGCCCGGCAGATGAGCGCCGCCGAGCAGCATCACGCGCGCGCCGTTCGCGCTCGCGAGTGCGACGCCCGTGCCGGGTTCGAGCACGGCCATCGTCGCGGGGGCGAGCGGCGTGCCGTCGATCGTGAGGTCGCCGTCGACGAGATACACGCCGCGCTCGTCGTGTTCCGCGTCGAGCGCAAGGGTTCCGCCCACCGTGAATGCCGCGTACGCATAGAGCGTCGGCGAGAACACCTCGACTGGCGACGTGAGCCCGAACGCCGTGCCTGCGATCACGCGCACGTTCGTGCCGTCGCGCGTGAACGACGGCAGCGTGTCGGCCGCGTGATGCGCGAATGCGGGCTCGGTGTCCTCGTGCTCGACCGGCAGCGCAACCCAGGTCTGGATCCCGTGGACCGGCTGCGCGAGCGGCCGGTCTTCGTCGGGCGAACGCTCCGAGTGCACGATGCCGCGTCCGGCCGTCATCCAGTTCACGTCGCCGGGCACGATCTTCTGCCGGAAGCCGAGGCTGTCGTGATGCATCAGCGTGCCGTCGAACAGGTAGGTGACGGTTGCGAGACCGATGTGCGGATGTGGCAGCACGTCGATGCCGCTGCCGGCCGGCAGCACGGCCGGCCCCATCTCGTCGAAGAAGATGAACGGGCCGACGAGGCGCGCGGCGCGCGCGGGCAGCACGCGGCGCACGACGAGGTTGCCGATGTCGCTCTCGCGCGGCGTGAGCAGGGTCTTGATCGATGCGGACATGGTGAGGGCTTCGGGTTCGGGGGGGCGGCGCGTCAGGCGATCGCGGTGTCGATCGCGATCGGGTGCGAGAGGATCTTGTGCACCGGGCACGCGTTCGCGATCTGCAGCAGGCGCTCGCGCTGCTCGTCGGACAGGTCGCCGTCGAGCGTGATGCGGCGCACGATCGTACTGCCCGCGCTGCCCGATTCGTGCGCGAGCTTCACGTGCACTTCGGCGAGCGGCCAGCCCTTGCGTTGCGCATACATCTTCAGCGTGATCGCGGTGCATGCGCCGAGGCTCGACAGCAGCAGCGCGACGGGTGTCGGTGCCGCGTCGCCGCCGCCGAGCGACGCCGGCTCGTCGGCGCGCCACTGATGGACGCCGTCGGTGAAATGGACCAGGTAATCGACCGAGCCGATGCTCGCTTCGACGGACAGTTCGCTCATTGCAATTCCATGTGGGGAAGGGGGTGGGCCGGCGACCGTCCGGGCACGGCCGGTCGTTACGGTTCGAGCAGGCGCTGCAGCCGCAGTTCCTCGAAGTCCAGTTCGGATTCTATGCGGTGCAGCACCGCGTCGTCGACCCGGCCATCGCGATGCAGTCCGAGCAGCGCATCGCGTGACACGCCGACCAGTTCGAGCTCCACGCGCAGCATGCGTGCGCGCACGTCCGCCGGTTCGGCGCCATCCCGGTGCGCGCGCTCGTTGAACGCGACGCGGCTGCGGTATTCGGTCAGCAGCCGGTCGAGCGATGCGCGCTCGAGGCCCGAGCCGTGCTGCCCGCGTGCGTCGAGCTCGGCGAGCGCCGCGCCGAACGTGTGTGCGCGCGCCGCGTGCTCGGACATCGTGTGCCGCGCGGCCGGCTGCAGTTTCAGCACGCGGATCAGCGGCGCGAGCGTGCCGCCCTGCACGACGAGTGTCGCGATGATCAGCAGGAACGTGCTGAACAGGATCAGGTCTCGGCCGGGGAAGTTGCCCGGCAGCGCGATCGCGGCGGCGAGGCTCACCACGCCGCGCATGCCGGACCAGCCGAGCACGACGGCCTCGCGCCACGACCACGCCGGATGGCCCGCCCGCGCCGCGCGCAGGCGGCCCGGCAGCCACATCGCGACGAACACCCATACGACGCGCGCAGCGATCGCGGCGGCGGTGGCCGGCAGCGCCACGCGCAAGCCATCCATCAGCACCGCGCCTTCGTGGTTCACGCGCGCGAGGATCGCGTGCAGCGCGAGGCCGATCAGGATGAACACGAGCGCGTCGAGCACGAACACGATCGCTTCCCACGTCGCCTTCGCCTTGATCCGCATGTCGGCCCCGAACACGCGATGCTGGCGCACGCCGAGCACGAGCCCGCAGGTGACGACCGACAGCACGCCCGAGCCGTGCACGGCTTCCGCGATCCCGTAGCTGCCCCATGCCATCGCGAAGGTCACGACAATGCCGAGCATCGGCTCGCGCAGGCGCTGCAGTACCCAGCACATCGCATGACTGCATGCGAGGCCGACCGCGATGCCGATCAGCGTGAGCGAGAAGAACAGGCTGGTGGCGCTGGCCGTCGTGATCGTGACCGCGAGCGCGGCCGATACGGCCATCTGATAGAGCAGCAGACCCGACGCGTCGTTGACGAGGCTTTCGCCTTCGAGCACCGCGACGAGCCGTGCGGGCAGCGGATGACGTTTCAGGATCGCCTCCGCGGCGATCGCATCGGGCGGCGACACGATCGCGCCGAGCGTGAAGCAGGCGGCCCACGGCAGCGCGGGATTCACCGCGTGCACGGCGAGTGCGACCGCGACGGTCGTGAATGCCACCGCGCCGAGCGCGAGCGAGGTGATCGACGCGAGCTCGCGCCGGAATTCCTTCCACGCCGTGTAGAAACCGCTCGACATCAGCAGCGGCGGCAGCACGGCCGCGAGCAGCAGCGCCGGGTCCATGTCCGGCACGCGCTTGCCGGCGACGGCCACCGCGCAGCCGCCGAGCAGCAGCACCACGGCCGGCGGAATCGAGATCCGTTCGGCGAGCCACGTGAGCGCACCCGCGCCGCAGATCAACAGCAGCAGGTAATGGAACAGCTCGACATTGCTCATGCGCGGCGGTTCGCGACGCGCGGCATCACGACGGCTTGCGTTCGTTCGTGCTGCCGCCCGGCAGTGCGCCGAACATGTGCTGGCTGCACTTCGCGTCGCGCCACGCCGTATTCAGCCGATGCCCCGCGAGCATGCGCCGTGCGACGGGCAGGATCTGTTCGCCGGCCAGCATACCGAGCAGGCCGGTGAGCGCGATGACCGGCGGCGCGGGCGAGTTCACGCCGATCGCGCCGTAGACGACGCCGGCGAGGATGCCGGCGAGCAGCGAGAAGATATACGGTTTCATGGTCGAGCGCCTCGTGATGGCCGAGCGGCACCGCAACGGCGCCGTCAAAGTCTTGAAAGCGTATCGGGTTTGCGTGAAGAAAAAAAGCACGGGCGGCCCCGAACGGACGTCGTTTCCGGAATTGCATCGATTCCATTTCTTGGGTGTTCGCGCCGTGCGTTTGAGGATTAAATATTTCGAGCCGGATGACGATCCGGCGCGACGTATCTCCGGCTCCTTCCGTTTTCACGGTCGAGGCAGGCCCTCTTTTTCTCGTTCACAGGACGCGATGCGCCATGAGCAATCCGAAGCTTGAAGTACTTACTCCGCAGAACAGCCAGCTGATCTTCATCGACCAGCAGCCGCAGATGGCATTCGGTGTGCAGTCGATCGATCGCCAGACGCTGAAGAACAACGTCGTCGGTCTCGCGAAAGCCGCGAAGGCGTTCAACGTGCCGACCACGATCACGACGGTCGAGACCGAGAGTTTCTCGGGGCATACCTATCCGGAATTGCTCGACGTGTTCCCGAACCAGAAGACGCTCGAACGCACGTCGATGAACTCGTGGGACGACCAGAAGGTGCGCGACGCGCTGGCCGCGAACGGCCGCAAGAAGGTGATCGTGTCGGGCCTGTGGACCGAGGTCTGCAATACGACGTTCGCACTGTGCGCAATGCTCGAAGGCGATTACGAGATCTACATGGTGGCCGATGCATCGGGCGGCACGTCGCAGGCCGCGCACGATTTCGCGATGCAGCGGATGGTGCAGGCGGGCGCGGTGCCTGTCACCTGGCAGCAGGTCATCCTCGAATGGCAGCGCGACTGGGCGCGCCGCGATACGTACGACGCAGTGATGAACGTCGTCAGGGAGCACTCGGGCGCGTACGGGATGGGCGTCGACTACGCGTACACGATGGTCCACAAGGCCGCGCAACGTACCGCGACGCCGCACGAGTCGGTTCCGGCGGTTCCGGCGAAGTAACGAACGATCGACCCGATCGATGTCCGCGACGGACTGCGGAATCCGAAGACCGCCGCCCGCTCAGGTCGCGGGCAGCGCCCATGGTGCATGCGCGAAATGTTCGGCGAGGAAGTCGAGCAGCACCGTCACGCGAGCGGCGCGCAGCATGCCGGGCGGCGTGACGAGGTTGACGTTGATGTCCGCGATCTTCCAGTCACGCATCACTTCCTCGAGTTCGCCGCGCTGCATCGCGTCCCACACCAGGAACTCGGGCTGCAGCGCGAGGCCGTGGCCGGCGACGAGCGCGGGGACGATCACGTCGGCGTTGTTGGTGCGGATGCGTCCGTGCACGTTCACGCCGAAGTCCTCGCCCGAGGCCGGGAGGCGAAAGCGCCAGTGTTCGGGCGTCGGCAGGTTCGTGTAGGTGAGGCAAACGTGCTGTTCGATGTCGCGCGGATGCGTGGGCCGGCCGTGCCGGTCGAGATACGAGGGCGACGCGACGAGCGGGCGGCGTACCGCGCACAGCCGGCGCGAGCGCAGCGACGAATCGCTGAGCTCGGCGATGCGGATCGCGACGTCGAAGCCGCCGGACACGATGTCGACGATGTGATCGGTCAGCACGAGGTCGATGTCGACGCGCGGATAGCGCTCGAGAAACGCGGGCAGCAGCGGCGACAGATGGCGCAGCCCGAACGACATCGGCGCGTTCACGCGCACGAGGCCGTGCGGTTCGAGTGCTTGCGCGGTCGCTTCGCTCTCGATCAGCTCGGCGTCGGCGAGCAGGCGGATCGCGCGGTCGCGCAGCAGTTCGCCGGTGGGCGTGAGCGACAGCTTGCGCGACGTGCGGTACAGCAGCATCGCGCCGAGGCGCTTTTCGAGGCGCGCGATCGCCTTCGATACGGTCGGTTGCGATATGCCGAGCAGTTCCGCGGCTTTCGCGAACGAGCCCGTCTCCGCGACGCGCGCAAAGATGGCCCAGGCTTCGAGGTCAGGAAGGGTTTGCATGGTCGGACAGAGTGGCAGGAATGCGAAGTGAATGTGGCGGCAGCGAATCGAGCAGCCGTTGCGATGCGGATCATTCTAATCCGGCCGGGAGGAAAAATCGTTATGGAATCTTATCTATTGTCACTGTCCGCCGGCATGCTGATCGGCGTCGTGTACAGCGTGATCAGGGTGCGCTCGCCTGCGCCGCCGCTGATCGCGCTGATCGGCCTCGCCGGCATGTTGATCGGCGCACAGGCCATCGGCCCCGTCCGTCACTGGCTCGGCTTCTGACCACATCGAGGACACACCATGAACGCAACCGATACTCAACCGGATCTCATCCTGCACAGCGGGCGCATCACGACGCTCGATCGTGCGAACCCCGTCGCGACTGCCGTCGCGATCAAGGACGGCCGCTTCGTCGCGGTCGGCAGCAACACCGACATCATGCCGCTCGCGGGCCGCGCGACGAAGGTGATCGATCTCGACGGGCGCCCGGTGCTGCCGGGCCTGATCGACAACCACACGCACGTGATTCGCGGCGGGCTGAACTACAACCTCGAGCTGCGCTGGGACGGCGTGCGCTCGCTCGCGGTCGCGATGGAGATGCTCGAGCAGCAGGTCGCGATCACGCCGGCGCCGCAATGGGTGCGCGTGGTCGGCGGCTTCGCCGAGCATCAGTTCGCGGAGAAGCGCCTGCCGACGATCGACGAACTCAATGCGGTCGCGCCCGATACGCCGGTGTTCATCCTGCACCTGTATGACCGTGCGCTGCTGAACGCGGCCGCGCTGCGCGTCGTCGGCTATACGAAGGACACGCCGGAGCCGCCGGGCGGCACGATCCTGCGCGACGAGACGGGCAACCCGACGGGCCTGCTGCTCGCGAACCCGAACGCGTCAATCCTCTATGCGACGCTGGCGAAGGGGCCGAAGCTGCCGTTCGAATATCAGTACAACTCGACGCGTCACTTCATGCGCGAGCTGAACCGGCTCGGCGTGACCGGCGTGATCGACGCCGGCGGCGGCTCGCAGAACTATCCCGACGATTACGAAGTGATCCGCAAGCTGCACGATGCGGGCGAGATGACGGTGCGCATCGCATACAACCTGTTCACGCAGAAGCCGAACGCGGAGAAGGAAGACTTCGTGAACTGGACGAAGAGCGTCAAGTATCACGACGGCACCGACTATTTCCGCAACAACGGCGCGGGCGAGATGCTGGTGTTTTCCGCGGCCGATTTCGAGGACTTCCGCGTCGCGCGTCCGGACCTGCCCGCGCAGATGGAAGACGATCTCGAAGGCGTCGTGCGCGTGCTCGCGCAGAACCGCTGGCCGTGGCGCATGCATGCCACCTACGACGAAACGATCAGCCGCGCGCTCGACGTGTTCGAGAAAGTGAACCGCGATATTCCGCTCGACGGGCTGAACTGGTTCTTCGATCATGCGGAAACGATCTCCGAGAAGTCGATGGACCGGATCGCCGCGCTCGGCGGCGGCGTTGCGGTGCAGCACCGGATGGCGTACCAGGGCGAGTACTTCGTCGAGCGCTACGGCGCGCAGGCAGCGGAAGCGACGCCGCCTGTCGCGAAGATGCTCGGCAAGGGGCTCAAGGTATCGGCCGGCACCGACGCGACTCGCGTCGCGTCGTACAACCCGTGGGTGTCGCTCGCATGGCTCGTGACGGGCAAGACGGTCGGCGGGATGCGCATGTATCCGCAGCGCAACCTGCTCGATCGCGAAACCGCGTTGCGCATGTGGACCGAGTACGTGACCTGGTTCTCGAACGAGGAAGGCAAGAAAGGGCGCATCGCGGTCGGGCAGCTCGCCGACCTGGTCGTCCCGGATCGCGATTTCTTCACATGTGCGGAGGACGATATCGTCGACACGACTGCATTGCTGACGATCGTGGGCGGCCGGATCGTGTGGGGCGCCGGGCCGTTTTCGTCGCACGACGCGCCGATTCCGCCCGCGATGCCGGACTGGTCGCCGGTGCGCGCGTACGGCGGTTACGGCGGCTGGGGCGCGACGCAACGCGACGGCGCACCGCTCCAACGGGCCGCGGCCGCCGCGATGTGCGGCTGCGCAAGCGCGTGCAACGTGCACGGCCACGCACATGCGGGCGCGTGGGGCCGCGCGTTGCCGACCTCGGACGCGAAGGGCTTCTGGGGCGCGTTCGGCTGTTCGTGCTGGGCGGTCTGACATGACGACGCGCACCGTCTACGGCAACCCGGCATGGGTTCGTGCGCTGCTGTCGCAGCCGTGGGCCTTGCCGCTCGCGCGCCTGGCGCTGGTGTCCGCCTTTCTGATCGGCGGCGTCGCGAAGGCGCTCGATTTCGACGGCGCGGTTGCGGAGCAGGCGCACTTCGGCCTGCATCCGGCCGCGCTGTGGGCGGTGCTCGCAATCGCGGTCGAGATCGGCGGCTCGCTTTGCGTAGTGTTTCGCCGCTTCACGTGGCTCGGCGCCGGCAGCCTCGGCATGCTGACGCTCGTCGCGATGGTCGTGGCAAATGATTTCTGGAATCGCTCGGGCGCCGGGCATTTCATGGCGCTTAACAGCTTTTTCGAGCATCTCGGGCTGATCGCGGCACTCGTGCTGGCGACCGTGCTCGACGATGCGCAGCACGCGGCCGACGACGGCTGCTCCATTCGATGACGATGCAACAACCAGGGAATCCCGTGATGAAATCCATTCGTTCAGTGCTGCTTGCCGCGATGATCGCGGGCGGCCTCGCCGTCGCGCCGGCGGCTTTCGCGAAGCCGCCGGTCGCGAAGGCCGTCGCGACGCCCGCGATCGCGGTCGGCCCGCAGTACGACACGACGCACGTGTGCGTCGCGCCGGAAGATTTCGACCGCTTCACCGACAGCTTCGTCGCGACGTTCGGCGGCAAGAAGTCGAAGCAGGGCGTGTTCCAGGTCACGCCGACGCCGAGCCAGACGATGTCGCAGCTCGTGCTCACGCCGGTCGGCACGGTGTCGGTGTTCGGCTTCAAGACGCCGATTCCGTATCCGTTCTGCTCGGAGCGCACCGGCTACCTCGTCACCGACCTCGACGTCGCGATGAAGTCGGCGCGTGCGCACGGCGCGGACGTGGTCGTCGACACGTTTCCCGATCCGATCGGCCGCGACGCGATCATCCGCTGGCCGGGCGGCGTGAACATGCAGCTCTACTGGCATACGCAGGCGCCGAACTACGACGCGCTGCAGACGGTGCCGGAGAACCGCGTGTACGTGTCGCCGGAACGCGCGGACGTGCTGGTGCGCGACTTCGTCGCGTTCTCGCACGGCAAGGTCGTGTCGGACGCGCGCAAGGCGCCCGGCGTCGAAATCGGCCGGCCGGACGATACGTATCGCCGCATCCGCATCGAGTCGGGCTTCGGCAAGCTGACGGTGCTCGTGACCGACGGCCATCTGCCTTACCCGTTCGGCCGCGAGATGACGGGCTACGAAGTGGCCGATCTCGCCGCGACGCTGAAGCAGGCCGAAGCCGCGGGCGTGACCGTGCTCGTGCCGCCGTTCGCGTCGGACGGCCGCGAAGCGGCGCTCGTGCAGTTCCCGGGGGGCTACGTCGCCGAGATCCACGCGAGCGCGGCACGATGAAGCACGAGGACACGCTCCTTGCCGCGGTGGCCGGCTTCGTCGACACGCTGAGCTTCGTCGCGCTGTTCGGGCTGTTCACCGCGCACGTGACCGGCAACTTCGTGTTGATCGGCGCGGGCATCGCGGGGTTCGGCCAGGGCGTCGTGCTGAAACTGAGCGTGTTTCCGGCGTTCGTGTGCGGCGTGATCGCCAGCAGCCTGATCGCGCGCTCGATGTCCGCGCGGCCGGCGTGGCAGGGCACGCGCGCGCTGCACGCGGTGCAGGCCGTGCTGCTGCTCGGTTTCTGCGCGGCCGGCGTATGGGCGTCGCCCGTCACGCAGCCCGACAGCCTGCCGGCGCTCGTGGCCGGCATCGTCGGCACGTTCGCGATGGGCGTGCAGAATGCGCACCCGCGCGTGATCCCGCGTGCCGGCGTGCCGAACACCGTGATGACCGGCAACGTGACGCAGGCGATCCTCGACGTCGTCGACATGCTGTCGGCCGGCACGGCCGACAGCGCGCGTGCGGCCGCGCGCGCGCGCTTCGGCAAGATGCTGCCGGCCATCGTCGCGTTCGCGCTCGGTGCGGCAGGTGGTGCACTCGGGTTTCGTCAGGTCGGATTCTGGGCGCTGCTCGTGCCCGTCGGCGCGCTTGCGCTGCTCGCGACGTGCGCGGCGCAAGCGGCCGGCACCGTCAAGCAGGAGCACGCATGATCCCGTTGACACAGGGAAGATACCGCAGCCGCCACGCCGATCGGGCCGCAGGCCTGTCGATCGTCGTGGGGCTGCTGTTCGCAGGCGCCGACGCGGCGTTCGCGCAAGCGGTGGCAACGTCGACATCGACGTCCACACCGGCATCCGCGGCCGACGGCACGGTTTCGACCTGCACCGCCAGGCGGCCGACCGTGCTGTTCAACCGCTGGCAGGAAGACTGGTCGGCGCTCGCGAATCCGTGCGTGCCGCGCCAGCCGCTCGACGGGCTGAAATACATGCCGCTCGGCAACGATCCGGCATCCTATCTGTCGCTTGGCATGAACCTGCGCGAGCGGCTGGAAACCAACAACGCGCAGCTGTTCGGGATCGGCTCCGCGCAATCGGATACGTATCTGATCCAGCGCGTCGAAGTGCATGCCGATGCGCATCTCGGCCAGCACTGGCAGTTCTTCGCGCAGTTGCAGGACGCGCGTGCTTACGGCAAGAACACGGTGTCGCCGGTCGACCGGAACCCGCTCGATCTCGAACAGGCGTTCGCGGCCTACACGGGCGCGCTCGGCGGCGGCACGGTCAAGTTCCGCGTCGGCCGGCAGGAAATGGCGTTCGACCTGCAGCGCTTCATTGCCGCGCGCGACGGTCCGAACGTGCGGCAGGCGTTCGATGCGGTCTGGGCCGACTACGAATACGGGAAATGGCGCTTCATCGGCTATGCGACGCAGCCGGTGCAGAACCGCAACGCGTCCGATTTCGACGACGTGTCGAATCGCGATCTCACGTTCAGCGGCCTGCGCTTCGAGCGGCAGTCGGTCGGGCCCGGCGACCTGTCCGGCTACTGGTCGCGCTACAACCGCACCAACGCGCGTTACCTCGATGCGAGCGGCCCAGAGCGTCGCGACGTATGGGACCTGCGCTACAGCGGCACGCAGGGGCGCTTCGACTGGGATCTCGAAACGATGCTGCAGTCCGGCACCGTCGGCAACAGCACGATCGGCGCGTGGGCCGTCGGTTCGATCGCGGGCTACAAGCTCGATGCGCCGTGGTCGCCGCACATCGCGCTGCAGGTCGATGCGGCGTCGGGCGACCGGCACCCGGGAGACGGCCGCGTCGGCACGTTCAACCCGCTGTTCCCGAACGGCTACTACTTCACGCTCGCCGGCTATACGAGTTACGCGAACCTGATTCACGTGAAGCCGTCCGTGACGCTGAAACCGTCGGCGAACCTGTCGCTGCTCGGCGCGCTGGGCTTCCAGTGGCGCGAGACGACCGGCGATGCCGTCTATCAGCAGCCGAACATACCGGTCCCGGGCACGGCGGGCAAGGGCGGTCTGTGGACGGGCATGTACGTGCAGTTGCGCGCGGACTGGACCATCGCCGCGAACCTGATCGGATCGATCGAGGCCGTGCATTTCCAGGTCGGCGACGCGATCCGGCAGGCGGGCGGACACAACGCCGACTATGCGGGCGTCGAGCTGAAGTATGGGTGGTAGCGCGCGGGCCGCAGCGCGTGCGCCGTCGAATGCGCGCCCGATGCAGGGTGTCGGATGAATGCGCGCGTGCAGGTGCTCGCCTATTCTGACGAGGTGCTGATCGTGCGCTGGCTGGCGCCGGGCGGCGCGGAACAGCGCTGGACGTCCGGGCGGGCATGCCGTTCGGGCCACTGCGCGCTGTCCGGCGAAAAGATCGTGTGCGGCGACGCCGTCTTCAGCCCGCGCGGGCGTGCGCCGGTCGATCCGAATGCGATGATCCTGGCCGCGGCGCTCGGCAGTCTGCGCGCGCCGACGGTGCGTCCGCAGGTGCAGGTGCTGGAGCGCTCGGCGCAGTTGCTGGTCGTGCGCTGGGTCGAACCGGGGCGTGCGCACTTCGGCGAGCAGCACTGGAAGCCCGGACGCGCGCGGCATGCGGGTGTCTGCGCGCTGACGGGGGCGCGGATTGCATGCGGGGATGACGTGTTCCGCCCGAGCGGACGGCCGATGCCACCGAATTCCGGCGCGATGATTCTGGCCGTCGCACTCGATGGCGCCGACTTCGCGCCTGCCTGAGCGGGGCGCGGGCACGACGCCGAACATGCCGGGGTGAAGCGCGCTTGCAGAACGAACGAAGGGCGGCCCAAGCCGCCCTTCGTCATTGGCGGCCGGCGTCGCGCCGGCCGTTCCTGGCCGTACCGTTACGGGTTCGGCGACAGCGTGAGCGCGTTCGTCAGGTCGCCCATCGGTTGCGCGCCGTTTGCCTTCAGCGCGTCGTCGCGCTGCTGCAGGCCCGCGAGGCGCGGCAGCGAGAAGCGGCGCGTGATGAAGCGCAGGATCGACGCCGTGTCGTATTGCGTGTGGTCGACGAAGCCCTTCTTCGCGTACGGCGACACGATCAGCGCCGGAATCCGTGTGCCCGGGCCCCAGCGATCGCCCTTCGGCGGCGACACGTGATCCCAGAAGCCGCCGTTTTCGTCGTAGGTGACGACCACGACCATGTTCTTCCACTGCGGGCTTGCCTGCAGGTGCGCGAGCACGGTCGCGATGTGCTGGTCGCCGCTCGCGACGTCCGTATAGCCCGGGTGTTCGTTTAGGTTGCCCTGCGGCTTGTAGAACGCGACTTGCGGCAGCGTGCCCGCGTCGATCGCCTTGATGAATTCGCTGCCGTCGGTGCCGCCGTCGAGCAGGTGCTGCGCGCGGCTCGTGCTGCCCGGCGCCTGGTTCGCGTAGTAGTTGAACGGCTGGTGGTGCGGCTGGAAGTTCGGCGCCGTCATGTTCGGGCCGTAGATCACGTTCGCCGTGCCGCTTTGCGCGGCCTGCAGCGCCTGGTTCCACGCGCCGCCGTACCATGCCCACGACACGCCCGCATTGGTCAGCAGGTCGCCGATGTTCTGTTGCGTCTGCGGCGGCAGCGTCGTCGCGGCCGACGGGTCGGCGAGGTTCGGGTCGCCGCCCGATGCGGCCTTGTTGCCGCTCGGCTGGTACGGCGGCTGCATCGTGTTGATCGCGTAGAAGTCCGGCGTCAGGTTGCCCGAGTTCACGAACTTCGGAATGCCGTCGAGCGCGGACGCCGGCGAATTGCTCGCGAGCTGCAGCGACTTGCCGTCTGCCGCGACGGCCGAGATCGAGCCGGACGCCGGGCTCTTGTCGGCGTTCGCATAGAACGGCGCGCACGCGCAGATCAGGTACTGGTGGTTCAGGAACGAGCCGCCGAACGCGCCCATGAAGAAGTTGTCGGCGAGCGTGTATTGCTGCGCGATCTTCCACAGTGGCAGCTTCGTCGCGTCGGGCGTGTAGTGGCCCATCACGAGGCCGCCGGAGTCGGCCCATGCGGCGAACATGTCGTTCTTGCCGCCGTTGATCTGCATCTGGTTCTCGTAGAAGCGGTGATACAGGTCGCGCGTCGTCACGCTCATCGACGTGTTGAACCCGTTCGGGTCGTCGATCGCGAACGGTGCGTTCGGCAGGTTGGCCGTCATCGCTTCGGTCACGGCCGGCGTCACGCCCTTCGCGGTCAGGCCGCCCCAGACCTTCGGCAGCGTCGCGAGCGGCTGGCCGTTACGGTCTTTTTGCTGCGCGCTGGCAGCCGTCACGTTCTGCAGGCCGTTCGCGCCCGGGAAGTTGCCGTACAGGTTGTCGAAGCTGCGGTTTTCCGCATAGATCACGACGACGTTCTTCACCGTCGACAGGCCTTGCGGCTGCACGTCGTCGCCGCCGCAGGCGGTGAGGGCCGCCGCCGCGGCAACGGCGATCGGCGTAAAGCGAATCCAGGCGTGGGTTTTCATGCGTTGTACTCTCATCTCTCTTGTCGCGTGGGGGACCGGAGCATCGGTGTGCGGCCGGTTCTCGAAGATGACCGTCGCGTGTCCGGCTGTAAGCATTTTGAGGGCGCGATTTGACAGGCGAGTGTAGGCGTCCTTTCGATTTGCTGTCGGTGTGGCGTCATGGAATGGTCATGCGGCTGACATAAACTCCGGCCGCTCATGAACCCACTTTCCTTCGAATCGATGAAGCCTCGCCAACCGGCAGCCGGCGCATTTGCGCGCTCGCGGCTGCATCTGACCGGCGCGCTCGTGCTGGCCACCGCGCTCGTAACCCTTGCCGGCTGTGACGCGCAGCCGGGTGCCGGCACGCCGGCCGCACCGGTTGCGAGCGCATCCAGCGCATCGGGTGCCGTACAACCGGTTGCGTCCGCAACGATCGATGCGAGCGGCCCGGTGGTCGCCGTGAATCAGCCGCAGACCCGTGCGCAAGTTTACGAAGGCGTGCGCCGGATGACGGCGCTCGGCAAGCAACTTTTCTTCGACCCTACGCTGTCAGGTTCCGGCAAGCTTGCATGCGCGTCGTGTCACAGCCCCGAGCACGCGTTCGGGCCGCCGAACGGGCTGGCCGTGCAACTGGGCGGCGACGACATGAAGCGTTCGGGTTTCCGCGCGGTGCCGTCGCTCAAGTACCTGCAGGGCGTGCCGCAATTCACCGAGCACTTCCACGACTCCGACGACGAAGGCGACGAGAGCGTCGATGCCGGCCCGACCGGCGGCCTCACGTGGGACGGCCGCGTCGACACGGGCGCCGAGCAGGCGCGCATTCCGCTCACATCGCCATTCGAGATGAACAGCACGCCCGCGAAGGTCGCGCAGGCCGTGAAGGCCGCGCCGTATGCGGACGAGTTTCGCGCGGTGTTCGGCGTGAAGGTGCTCGACGACGACGCCAGCACGTTCAAGGCCGTGCTGCGCGCGCTCGAGACGTTCGAGCAGACGCCCGAGCTGTTCTCGCCCTATACGAGCAAGTACGACGCGTACCTCGCGGGCCGAGCACCGCTCACGCCGGCCGAATTGCGCGGGCTGCGGCTTTTCAACGACGAGAAGAAGGGCAATTGCGCGAGCTGCCACATCAGCCAGCGCGCGCTCGACGGCACGCCGCCGCAGTTCAGCGACTTCGGCCTGATCGCGATTGCGGTGCCACGCAACCGCGCATTGCCGGTCAATCGCGATCCGCGCTTCCACGATCTCGGCGCATGCGGCCCCGAGCGTACCGACCTGAAGGGCCGCGACGAATTCTGCGGGCTGTTCCGCACGCCGTCGCTGCGCAATGTCGCGCTGCGCAAGACGTTCTTCCACAACGGCGTGTATCACTCGCTCGAGGACGTGATGCGCTTCTACGTCGAGCGCGATATCCACCCGGAGAAGTTCTATCCGGTGGTGCACGGCAAGGTGCAGATCTACGACGACCTGCCGAAGCGCTACTGGCCCAACATCAACCGCGAGCCGCCGTTCGACCGCAAGCGCGGCGATGCACCCGCGCTGAATGCGGCCGAGATCAAGGACGTGATCGCGTTCCTTGACACGCTGACTGACGGATATCAACCGGCGGCCGCGTCGGCTGCGCACTAGAACACGGCCCTTGCGGCACGCATGCTATGCTCGCTGGCTGACAGGCGTGGCGCGTGCCGGAGGGCCGGCCCCCGGTTCGCCGGCCGTGCGCCACGCCGTTCGATCGAACATCCAAGGAGAACAACACATGTCGATGCGTGCATCCGTTTCCGTCGTTACGCGCGTGCTGGCCGGCGCCGCGCTTGCAGCCGCGATGCTGCCCGTTCATGCGCAAAGCAACCTGGGCTTCCTGAACGACACGCCCCTGACGTACTTCAGCAAGACCGACCGTGCGTCGCTGACCCAGGCCGTCGCGCAGGTGCGAGACGAAGGCAAGGACGGCGAGACCACGACGTGGCAGAGCAGCGGCCGCGGCACGCAGATCGATGCGAAGCTCACGCCCTCGACGTCCGAGAGCGACGGCAAGACCTGCCGCGAGATCGCCACCGAAATCGCTGCGAAGGGCCAGACGATGACGCTCAAGCCGGTCTTCTGCAAGACCGCCGCGGGCAAGTGGCAGTTGCAGAAGCGCTGAGCGCACGTGCAATGACGCGCAGCGGTGCGCCGCGCACGCCGCGTACGGTATCGTGCGGCGTCGTGATTCTCGATGCGGCCGGACGTGTGTTCCTCGCGCATGCGACGGATACCACGCACTGGGACATCCCGAAGGGGCAGGGCGAGCCCGGCGAGGCGCCGGTCGATGCCGCGCTACGGGAGCTGCGCGAGGAAACCGGCATCGAATTCGCGCCCGCGCGGCTGCTCGATCTCGGCCGCTTCGCCTATCGTCACGACAAGGATCTGCACCTGTTCGCGGTGCGGGTCGCGGACGACGAAATCGACCCTGCGCACTGCACATGCACGTCGCTGTTTCCAAGCCGTCGCGACGGCTCGCTGATCCCGGAGATGGACGCGTATCGCTGGACCGCGCCGGGCGACGTCGATGCGTATGCGAGCCGTAGCCTCGCGCGGCTGTTTCGTACGACGTTGCCACTCGCGGAGTTGCATCGGCAGTTGACCGGCGCTTGAGCGCCGGATGCTCGCTGCCGCCGCGATCGTCGGCACGCAATAAAAAACCGGCCCGCAGGCCGGTTTCTTATTGTCGCGCACCGGGAGCCTCGTGGCCCGCGTCGCGCGCGGAGCAGGCCGTCAGGCCGGCTTGCCCCAGCTGTCGCGCAGCCCGACGATCCGGTTGAACACCGGCTTGCCTGGCTTCGAATCGACGCGGTCGGCGACGAAATAGCCGTGACGCTCGAACTGCAGACGCGTTTCCGGTGCGATGTCGCCGGCGCCCGGTTCGACATAGGCCTGCGTGACCTTCTTCGAGTCCGGGTTCAGCGCATCGAGGAAGTTCGCGCCGCCCGCGTCCGGATGCGGCTCCTTGAACAGCCGGTCGTAGATTCGCACTTCGGCCGCCTGCGCATGCTTCGCGCTGACCCAGTGGATGTTGCCCTTGACCTTGTAGTTGTTCGCGCCTTCGGTGCCCGATTTGCTGTCCGGGAAGTAGTTGCAGTGCACGGCCGTCACGTTGCCGTCGGCGTCCTTGTCGAAGCCCGTGCATTCGATCACGTAGCCGTAGCGCAGACGCACCTTGTTGCCCGGGAACAGGCGGAAATAGCCCTTCGGCGGGTTCTCGACGAAGTCCTCGCGCTCGATCCACAGCTCGCGCGAGATCGGGAACGTGCGCACGCCGCGCTCCGGATGGTGCGGATGCACGGGGGCCGTGCACGCTTCCTCGAGGTCCTCCGGATAGTTGTCGATCACGAGCTTCAGCGGATCGAGCACGGCGACCGTGCGCGCGGCCTTGTCGTCGAGGTCGTCGCGCAGCGCGCCTTCGAACACGCTCATGTCGATCCACGAATCGACCTTCGTCACGCCAATACGCTCGCAGAACAGATGGATGCTCTCCGGCGTGAAGCCGCGGCGGCGGATCCCGACGATCGTCGGCATGCGCGGGTCGTCCCAGCCTTCGACGTGGCCTTCGGTCACGAGCTGCAGCAGCTTGCGCTTGCTGGTGATCGCGTACGTGAGGTTCAGTCGCGAGAATTCGATCTGTTGCGGCAGCGGACGCGTGAACATGCCGGCTTCCGCAAGCTCGTTCAGCACCCAGTCGTACAGCGGGCGGTGATCCTCGAACTCGAGCGTGCACAGCGAATGCGTGATGCCTTCGAGCGCATCCGAGATGCAGTGCGTGTAGTCGTACATCGGATACACGCACCACGCGTCGCCGGTGCGGTAGTGGTGCGCGTAGCGGATCCGGTAGATCACCGGGTCGCGCATGTTCATGTTCGGCGAAGCCATGTCGATCTTCGCGCGCAGCACGTGTTCGCCTTCCTTGAACTCGCCGGCCTTCATCCGGCGGAACAGGTCGAGGTTTTCCTCGGGCGAGCGCTCGCGGAACGGTGACGGCTTGCCGCCTTCGGTCAGCGAGCCGCGGTTCGCGCGCATTTCTTCGGCGCTCTGGCTGTCGACGTACGCCTTGCCGCGCTGGATCAGCAGCTCGGCGAACTCGTACAGCTTGTCGTAGTAGTCGCTCGCGAAATACTGGTGATCGACCGCGTCCTTGCGCCAGTCGAAGCCGAGCCAGCGTACCGCGTCGACGATCGAGTCGACGTATTCGACGCTTTCCTTTTCGGGGTTCGTGTCGTCGAAGCGCAGGTGGCACACGCCGCCGTAGTCGCGCGCGACGCTGAAGTTCAGGCAGATGCTCTTCGCGTGGCCGATGTGCAGATAGCCGTTCGGCTCGGGCGGGAAGCGCGTCTCGACACGCCCGCCCCATTTGCCGGTGCGGTTGTCGTCGTCGATGATGTTGCGGATGAAGTTGGAAGCCGCGGGGGCGTCGTTGCGTTCGGTGCTCATGCGGTTGGCGTCAGGTTGTGTCGGCGCGTCGCGCCGGTTTAATCCTGCAATTCTACCTGACCGGGGTCCGTCCCGCGCGGGTTGCGGCATGGCGCGAGCCGCGCGGGGAGGTGTGGCGCAATATCTCGATAGTGTGTCGGCTGTAACACGACGTAAATCGGATTGCCGTCGCCGTTCGGGTTTTCCTATGATGGCCTTACCGATTCAATGCCGCCATTCGTAATTTTTGCCTGGCGGGAGGAAGCCAACAATCATGATGAAGAAGACCACTTTTCTCGTTCGTACCGCGGTAATCGTCGCGGCCTTGTCGCAACTCGGCGCATGCGCGATGACGCATACGCAGCGTAATGCCGGTATCGGCGCGGCCGCGGGCGGCGCGCTCGGCTACCTGATCACGGGCGGCCCGGTCGGCACGGTCGCCGGCGCGGCAGCAGGCGGCCTGGTCGGCGCCGGCGTGCGCTGACCGAAGCCGGCGCGCATGAGCGCCGGCCGGTCGTGATGGCGTTTGCGGCCCATCGCGACCCGTTCATTCCCCGCACACCCATTCTGCGATTCTTCCGCGATTCGACAGGCAGCCTCAGGGAGGGCGGGTGTGCGACACTTCGTCGACCTCACATAACGATACCCTTGGTCGACGAATCTTCCATGAGCGATTCTCTCGTTTTCGTGCTGCCGGGCTACGGCAACTCCGGCCCGCTCCACTGGCAAAGCCGCTGGGAGCGCGCCGACGCGCGCTTCGTGCGCGTCGCGATGCCCGACTGGGACCATGCGTCGCGCAACGGCTGGTGCCTCGCGCTCGACCGCGCGGTCCAAGCCGCACCGGGGCCCGTGACGATCGCCGCGCACAGCCTCGGCACGCTGACCGCCGCGTGGTGGGCGACCCGCTATGCGCGGCCGGCCGCGCTCGCGAAGGTGCGCGGCGCGCTGCTCGTCGCGTTGCCCGATCCTGCGGGGCCGGCGTTTCCGACCGACGCGCACGGCTTCGGGCCGGTGCCGCACGAACGACTGCCGTTTCCGACCTGCGTCGTCGCGAGCAGCGACGATCCGTACGGTTCGATCGCGTTCGCGCGCGGCTGCGCGCATGCCTGGGGCAGCACCTTCCGCGACCTCGGCCCGCACGGCCACATCAACGCGGACAGCGGGCTCGGCGACTGGCCGGCCGCGCGCGACTGGCTCGACGCGCTTGCGCGTTAGCCTGTGGAAGTCGGTATTCGTCACGATTAGTCGGCGTCGGCGAGTCGGCGTGAGTTCGCGTCGACCAGTCAGCAAACCGGTCCGCTCGTCGCCGGCGACGTCCGCGCACATCACCGCGCGTGCCCGACAGGCGCCGCGCGGCTGCCGTGCCGGTGCGATCAGATTGCCTGCTTCGCCTTCAACGCGGCGATCCGCGCATCGTCGTAGCCGAGCATGTCGCGCAGCACGTCTTCCGTCTGCGCGCCGAGCAGCGGCGGGGCGGTGCGCGCGTCGGGCGGCGTCGCGCTCATCCGGATCGGATTGCGTACGAGCTTCACGTCCGCGCCGCACGGGTGCGGCAACGACACCTGCATCCCGCGCGCAATCACCTGTTCGTTGTCGAACACCTCGTCGAGTGCGTTGATCGGCCCGCACGGCACGCCGGCCGCTTCGAGGGCGGCGATCCAGTGCGCCTTGCCGAGGGTCTTCACCATCGCCGCGAGTATCGGCACCAGCGTGTCGCGATGACGCACGCGCGCCGGGTTCGTCGCGAACCGCTCGTCGTCCGCCAACTCGGGGCGGCCGCCGGCTTCGACGAACTTGCGGAATTGCCCGTCGTTGCCGACCGCGACGATGATCCACCCGTCGCTCGTCTGGAACGTCTGGTACGGCACGATGTTCGGATGCGCGTTGCCCCAGCGCACCGGCGCCTTGCCGCTCGCGAGGAAGTTGGTGTTCATGTTCGCGAGCAACGCGACCTGCACGTCGAGCAGCGCCATGTCGATATACTGGCCTTCGCCCGTGCGGTCGCGGTGCGCGAGCGCGGCGAGCACGGCGATCGTCGAATAGAGGCCCGTCGCGAGATCGGCGATCGCAACGCCGGCCTTTTGCGGGCCGCCGCCCGGCTCGCTGTCGCGCTCGCCGGTGATGCTCATGAAGCCGCCGATCCCCTGCACGATGAAGTCGTAGCCCGCGCGGTGCGCGTACGGGCCGGTCTGGCCGAAGCCCGTGACCGAGCAGTAGACGAGATCGGGCTTCACCGCGCGCAGCGATTCGTAATCGAGCCCGTACTTCTTCAGTTGCCCGACCTTGTAGTTCTCGAGCACGACGTCGCTCTGCGCGGCGAGTTCGCGCACGATCTGCTGGCCCTCGGGCGTCGCGATGTCGACCGTCACCGAGCGCTTGTTGCGGTTCGCGGCGAGGTAGTACGCGGCCTCGGCCGTATCGGCGCCCGCCGCGTCCTTCAGGTACGGCGGCCCCCAGTGGCGCGTGTCGTCGCCGGCGCCGGGGCGCTCGACCTTGATCACGTCGGCGCCGAAATCGGCAAGCGTCTGCGCGCACCACGGGCCCGCGAGCACGCGGGTGAGGTCCAGCACGCGGATATGGCTCAGGGCACCCATCGTCGAATCGTCTCCTTTCGTGGCTCGCCCGGCCGGAGCGGGGCGGATTGGCATGCCGAGCATCTTAAGGCGAATCGGCCGCGCAGGTGGCCCAGGCCGCTCGTCCGGCCGGGCGGGCCGCTGCCGTCTGGGGCGGCAGTCTCTATCGTATAATCGATCGTTTACGATATTTGCCCGCCGTGCGTCCGCGAGGACGGCCGGCGTTTGAAGCCGCTCAGCCAGACATTCCCCGCACGCCATGAAAGCTGCCGAAATCCGCGAGAAATTCCTTAAATTCTTCGAATCGAAGGGCCACACGATCGTCCGCTCGTCGAGCCTCGTGCCCGGTAACGACCCCACGCTGATGTTCACGAACTCGGGCATGGTCCAGTTCAAGGACGTGTTCCTCGGCACGGACCCGCGTCCGTACTCGCGCGCCACCACGGCGCAGCGCAGCGTGCGCGCGGGCGGCAAGCACAACGACCTCGAGAACGTCGGCTATACGGCGCGCCACCACACGTTCTTCGAGATGCTCGGCAACTTCTCGTTCGGCGACTACTTCAAGCACGACGCGATCCGCTTCGCGTGGGAACTGCTGACCACGGTCTACCAGCTGCCGAAGGAAAAGCTGTGGGTCACCGTCTACCAGGAAGACGACGAAGCGTACGACATCTGGGCGAAGGAAGTCGGCGTGCCGACCGAGCGGATCATCCGGATCGGCGACAACAAGGGCGCGCGCTACGCGTCGGACAACTTCTGGACGATGGGCGATACCGGCCCGTGCGGCCCGTGTACCGAAATCTTCTACGACCACGGCCCGGAAGTGTGGGGCGGCCCGCCGGGATCTGCCGAGGAAGACGGCGATCGCTACATCGAGATCTGGAACCTCGTGTTCATGCAGTTCAACCGCGACGCGCAGGGCAACATGACGCGCCTGCCGAAGCAGTCGGTCGACACCGGCATGGGCCTCGAGCGCCTGGCCGCGGTGCTGCAGCACGTGCACAGCAACTACGAGATCGACCTGTTCCAGAACCTGATCAAGGCCGCCGCGCGCGTGACCGAGATCAGCGACCTCACGAACAACTCGCTGAAGGTGATCGCCGATCACATCCGCGCATGCTCGTTCCTGATCGTCGACGGCGTGATCCCCGGCAATGAAGGCCGCGGCTACGTGTTGCGCCGCATCGTGCGCCGCGCGATCCGCCACGGCTACAAGCTCGGCCGCAAGGGTTCGTTCTTCCACAAGCTGGTGGCCGATCTCGTCGCCGAGATGGGCGCGGCGTACCCGGAACTGAAGGAAGCCGAACAACGCGTGACCGACGTGCTGCGCCAGGAAGAAGAGCGCTTCTTCGAGACGATCGAGCACGGGATGTCGATCCTCGAAGCCGCGCTGGCCGACGTCGAGGCGAAGGGCGGCAAGGTGCTCGACGGCGAGCTCGCGTTCAAGCTGCACGACACGTACGGCTTCCCGCTGGATCTGACGGCCGACGTGTGCCGTGAGCGCGGGATGACGGTCGACGAGCCGGCGTTCGACGACGCGATGGCGCGTCAGCGCGAGCAGGCGCGCGCGGCCGGCAAGTTCAAGGCCGCGCAGGGCCTCGAATACACGGGCGCGAAGACCACCTTCCACGGTTACGAGGAAATCGCGTTCGACGACGCGAAGGTCGTCGCGCTGTACGTCGACGGCGCGTCGGTCAACGAAGTGAAGGCCGGCCAGAATGCGGTCGTCGTGCTCGACCACACGCCGTTCTATGCGGAGTCGGGCGGCCAGGTCGGCGACCAGGGCGTGCTCGCGAACGCCGCGACGCGCTTCGCGGTGGCCGACACGCTGAAGGTGCAGGCCGACGTGATCGGCCATCACGGCACGCTGGAGCAGGGCACGCTGAAGCTCGGCGACGTGCTGCGCGCGGAAATCGACGCGCACCGCCGCGCCCGCACGCAGCGCAACCATTCGGCGACCCACCTGATGCACAAGGCGCTGCGCGAGGTGCTGGGCGCGCACGTGCAGCAGAAGGGCTCGCTCGTCGACGCGGAGAAAACCCGCTTCGACTTCGCGCACAACGCACCGATGACCGACGACGAAATCCGTCGCGTCGAGCAGATCGTCAACGACGAAATCCTCGCGAACGCGCCGGGCATCGTGCGCGTGATGCCGTACGACGAAGCGGTGAAGGGCGGCGCGATGGCGCTGTTCGGCGAGAAGTACGGCGACGAAGTGCGCGTGCTCGATCTCGGCTTCTCGCGCGAACTGTGCGGCGGCACGCACGTGCATCGCACCGGCGACATCGGCTTCTTCAAGATCGTCGTCGAAGGCGGCGTCGCGGCCGGCATCCGCCGTATCGAGGCGATCACCGGCGACAACGCGGTGCGCTACGTGCAGGAACTCGACGCGCGCGTGAACGAAGCGGCCGCCGCGCTGAAGGCTCAGCCGTCGGAACTCGCGCAGCGTATCGCGCAGGTGCAGGATCAGGTGAAGTCGCTCGAGAAGGAACTGGGCGCGCTGAAGTCGAAGCTCGCATCGAGCCAGGGCGACGAGCTCGCCCAGCAGGCCGTCGAAGTCGGCGGTGTGTACGTGCTGGCCGCGACGCTCGACGGCGCGGATGCGAAGACGCTGCGCGAAACGGTCGATAAGCTGAAGGACAAGCTGAAGAGCGCGGCGATCGTGCTGGCGGCCGTCGAAAGCGGCAAGGTCAGCCTGATCGCGGGCGTCACGCCCGACGCGAGCAAGAAGGTCAAGGCCGGCGAGCTCGTGAACTTCGTCGCGCAGCAGGTCGGCGGCAAGGGCGGCGGCCGTCCGGACATGGCGCAGGCAGGCGGCACGGAACCGGCGAACCTGCCGGGCGCGCTCGCGGGCGTCAAGGGCTGGGTCGAAGCGCGTCTTTGATCGTCGCGGCC
>NZ_JAGIXF010000049.1:0-55443 GCF_021483755.1 Burkholderia sp. WTPI3
CGGACGGATAGCGATGGGTGTCGGTGCGGGTCTGACCCACGGTGGTGTGCTGCTGGAACGTGTCGATCGTCTGACCGTCGCGCACCACCTGGATTTCCCATGCGACGACGGCCGGTGCGGGGCTCTGCGCATGGGCCGCGAGCGCGACGCTCGCGAGCAGGACGGCCAGGCCGTGTTTCAGCATGAAACTTCTCCGGAAACGCGGGGATAGCGGGGAATGGACGCACATCTTACGCCCGATCGATTTCGATGGTGGTGTGACAGGGCGCGTCGCGACAGGTTCGTCGCACGATCCGGTCCTGATCGAAAGATCGGTGCGCGTCACGTGTTTTCAAGCCAGAAAGCGGGCGAACTCCGCAACGGGCGCGCGTTCGGTGACGAGGCGGTTTTCGATCGCGTCCGGATCCGCATGGCCGAGCGACATCCCGCAGACGAACTGTTCGTTGGCCGGCACGCCGAGATGTTCGGCGACGATCCGGTGAAACGGCACGAACGCGGCCTGCGGGCAGGTGTCGAGGCCGCGGGCGCGTGCGGCCGTCATCACGCCCTGCAGGAACATACCGCAGTCGAGCCATGCACCGTGCGTCATCACGCGATCGAGCGTGAAGAACAGCGCGACCGGTGCATCGAAGAAGCGGAAGTTGCGTGCGTGCTGCGCGTGCATGCGCGCCTTTTCGTCGCGCCCTATGTTCAACAGCCCGTACAGGTCCCAGCCGACCTTGCGGCGCCGGTCGATATACGGCGACACCCATTCACGCGGGTAGTAGTCGTATTCGGCGACGTATTTCTCGTCGCGGGCCGGATCCTCGTAGGCCGTCGTGAGCGCGGCCGCGAGCGCGTCGCGGGTCGCGCCGGTCGCTACATAGACGCGCCACGGCTGGATGTTGGTGCCCGACGGCGCGCGGCTCGCGGCTTCGAGGATCGCCTCGAGCGTGTCGCGCGGCACGGGAGTCGGCAGGAACGCGCGAATCGCGCGGCGCGATTTGAGCGCGGCGTCGACGGCATCGACCGTATGAGTGGCGTCGGTGTCGACGCGCGGGGAAGCGGCGGGGACGGACATCGGCATACCTTCGGAACGAGGCGTGCGGCGCCGCGCGGGCGCCGTCGGCGAAGCCGGCGCGAAGGCCGGTGAACTTTCGATGATACGCCGCGCCGCACGACGCTGCAGCGCGCGCGCGGTGTTAGCAGCAGACTCGGTCGGCTGCTTGCTTGCACGCGGATGCGGGATCGCTACACTGAAATCGTAAGGGTCTGATGGTTGTGTGACGGCAGCGGTAGCGAGGTTGGTATGACGACGGCGATGGTGAAACAGGAACTGGCGGTGGCGTCCTTCAGCACGGTGTACGACCTTGAACAGGTCGAGACGGCGCTGAACGATCTGAACGAAAGCGCGAGCGACGCACTGCGCGCGACCTACGAGCGGATGCTCAAGACCGGCAATCTGCGCTTTTGCGTGAAGCCGAACCGGATGCCGTCGTTCGACGAGATGGAAGACGCGCTGCCCAATTTCGTCGAGCCGCTCGGCGACGTGCGCAAGCAGGTCGCGCTGTGTCTCGAGACGGAGGACCGGCTCGAACTCATGCCGATACTGCTGCTCGGCCCGCCCGGCATCGGCAAGACGCATTTCGCGAAGGCGCTGGCGCAACTGCTCGGCACCGCGTACCACTACGTGCCGATGAGTTCGCTCACGGCCGGCTGGATCCTGTCGGGCGCATCGTCGCAATGGAAGAACGCGAAGCCCGGCAAGGTTTTCGAGGCGCTCGTCAACGGCAGCTACGCGAACCCGGTGATCGCGGTCGACGAAATCGACAAGGCCGGCAGCGACGCGCAATACGATCCGCTCGGTGCGCTGTACGCGCTGCTCGAGCACGATACCGCACGTGCGTTCGTCGACGAATTCGCCGAAGTGCCGATCGATGCGGGTAACGTGATCTGGATCGCGACCGCGAACGACGCGCACGCGATTCCGGAACCGCTGCTGAACCGGATGAACGTGTACGAGATCGCGCCGCCCGACGCGGCCGGCGCGCGCCGGATTGCGCAGACGATCTACGACGAGATCCGCTCGTCGCACGCGTGGGGGCGGCGCTTCCCCGCTACGCTCGACGACGACGCGCTCGACGTGCTGGCCGCGACGCCGCCGCGCACCATGCGTCGCGCGCTGCTGCATGCGTTCGGCGCCGCGCGGCTCGACGGCCGCGACGTGATCGCGCCGTCCGACATCCGCGCGGACGAGGGCGCGGCGAAGCGTCGGCCGATCGGATTCTGAGCCGGCGGCGGGCGTATCGGGGGCGTGGGCGACGCGCGGGGCATCCAGGCGCGCACGCAGGTGCCGATGCACATGCATTCTGCAAGCGGGCTAACCGGGACGTACAATTCCTTTCTCTCCCCTCGACGCGCTAGCGACGCGAAACGCCATGGAGCAGACGGATTGTGTGGTGATCGGCGCGGGTGTCGTCGGTCTCGCGATTGCTCGGGAACTGGCCGCACGCGGGCGCGAGACGATCGTGCTCGAGGCGGCCGACGCGATCGGCACGGGCACGAGTTCGCGCAACAGCGAGGTCATCCATGCGGGGCTCTACTACCCGCGCGGTTCGCTGAAGGCGACGTCGTGCGTGCACGGGCGCGATCTGCTGTACCAATTCTGCGACACGCACCACGTGCCGCATCGGCGCGTGGGCAAGTTGCTCGTCGCGACGAGCGCGGCGCAGGTGAAGCAACTGAAGGCGATCGCCGCGCGCGCGGCGGAAAACGGCGTGTTCGACCTGCTGCCGCTCACGCGTACGGATGCGCAGGCGCTCGAGCCCGCGCTCGAATGCGTGGAGGCGCTGTTCTCGCCCGCCACCGGTATCGTCGACAGCCATCAGCTGATGCTCGCGCTGCTCGGCGACGCGGAGCGCCACGGCGCGATGTACGCGCTGAAATCCCCGGTCGAGTCGATCGACGTGCTGCGCGGCGGCCGTTTCGTCGTACGCACCGGCGGCGACGCGCCGACCGAAATCGAGGCGGCATGCGTGATCAACAGCGCGGGCCTCGGCGCGCAGGCGCTCGCACGCCGCACGCGCGGGCTCGATCCGCGCTGGGTGCCGCCGCTCTATCTCGCGCGCGGCAACTACTTCAGCCTGTCCGGGCGCGCGCCGTTTTCGCATCTCGTCTATCCGATGCCCGACCGTGCGGGGCTCGGTGTGCACCTGACGCTCGACCTGGCCGGGCAGGCGCGCTTCGGCCCGGACGTCGAATGGGTCGACGCGCCGCGCTACGAAGTCGATCCGGCGCGCGCGCAGGCGTTCTATGCGTCGATTCGCGCATACTGGCCGGAATTGCCCGACGACGCGCTGCAGCCGGCCTATGCGGGGATCCGGCCGAAGCTCGCGGGGCCTGGCGAGCCGCCGGCCGACTTCATCGTGCAGGGCGCCGCGCAGCATGGCGTGCGGGGGCTCGTCAACCTGTTCGGCATCGAGTCGCCGGGGCTGACCGCATCGCTCGCGCTCGCGCAACGGGTGGGCGACATGACGTCGCACGCATGACGCACGTGGCCCGCAGCCGTGCGGGCCGGGCGTGCGAAATCCCGTGCGAAATCCCTTATTTCCGGCATTTCGGCGCGCACACTCATACGCTTGAGCGGTATTCTGTTGAACGGCTGACGTCAGAGCAGCTTTCAAACCAATAACGTTGGAGCGAGTCCCCCATGAAAACAACCCGTCGGAGTTTCCTGATTACGAGTATTGGTGCCGTGTCCGCGCTGGCGTTGTCGCGCGAAGCGCTGGCCGACGCGCCGATGTTGTCGGAAACGGATCCGACCGCCGTGGCGCTCGGCTACAAATCCGATGCCACGAAGGTCGACAAGGCGAAGTATCCGAAGTACGCAGCGGGCCAGGATTGCGCGGCCTGCATGCTGTACCAGGGCAAGAAGGGCTCGGCTTCGGGCCCGTGCGGCGCTTTCCCCGGCAAGCAGGTGTCGGCGAAGGGCTGGTGCAGCGCATTCTCGAAGATGGGCTGACGTCCGGCGGCATCGTGCGATGCCGCAATGTGGCGAAAACCGCAAAACGCCTGCCGTCGAAAGACGGCGGGCGTTTTTATTGCTTGAAAACGGTTCCGTCGCTTTCTACACTCGCTGCAAACCAGCGCGCCGCGTCACCCCGCGTGCCCGGACCGCTCCAGACGACGAATTCACGAGGACGAGGCACGCATGGCGACGATTGCGAATTCATCGAAAACGATCCGGCCCGAGCGTGCGCTGAACCGGCGCGCGGTGGCGGCAGCCGTGATCGGCAATGCGCTCGAGTGGTACGACTTCACGGTGTTCGGCTTCATGACGGTCGTGATCGCCGAGCTGTTCTTCCCGACGTCCAGTGAATATTCATCGCTGCTGCTGACCACCGCGACGTTCGGCGTCGCGTTCTTCATGCGCCCGATCGGCGGCATCGTGTTCGGCCTGTACGCGGACCGCGCAGGCCGCAAGGCCGCCCTGTCGCTCGTGATCCTGCTGATGACGGCCGGCATCTTCCTGCTCGCCGTTGCGCCGCCCTATGCGGCGATCGGCATCGGCGGTCCGATCATGATCGTGCTCGGCCGCCTGCTGCAGGGTTTCTCCGCCGGCGGCGAATTCGGCAGCGCGACGGCGCTGCTGATCGAGGCCGCCCCGTTCTCGAAACGCGGTTTCTACGGCAGCTGGCAGATGGCGAGCCAGGCTGCCGCGCTGCTGATCGGCGCGCTCGTCGGCGCGGCCGTCACGCGCGGGCTGTCGCCCGACGCGCTGCGCAGCTGGGGCTGGCGCGTGCCGTTCGTCCTCGGGCTCGTGATCGGCCCGATCGGCTTCTACATCCGCCGTCATCTCGCCGATTCCGAAGCGTTCCTGCATGCGCAACAAAGCGCGCGCCGCGCGACGCTCGGCGAAGTGTTCACGCGCCATCCGCGCGAAGTGCTGTGCGGGCTCGGCTCGGTGATCGCGCTGACCGTGACGATCTACGTGCTGATCAGCTATCTGCCGACCTTCGCGGTGAAGCAGCTGAAGCTGCCGTACGCGCAATCGTTCTACGCGGTGATCGTCGGCAACCTGCTGCTGATGGTGCTGTCGCCGATCGCGGGTGCATGGTCGGATCGCATCGGCCGCAAGGGGCTGTCGCTGTGGTCGCTCGTGCTGACGCTCGCGCTGATGTATCCGCTCTTCGCATGGCTCGACGCGGCGCCGAGCATCGGCCGGCTGGTCGCGGTGCAGGCCGTGCTGTCGGTCACGCTCGCGGGCTATTACGGGCCGTTCGGCGCGATGATCGCCGAGCTGTTTCCGGCGAACGTGCGCTCGACCGGGCTGTCGATCGCATACAACGTCGCGGTGATGCTGTTCGGCGGCTTCGGCCAGTTCATCGTCACGTGGCTGATCAAGGCCACGGGCACGCCGCTCGCGCCGACCTATTACGTGATGGCGGGGCTCGCGCTGTCGATCGTCGCGGTCGCGTTCGTACCCGCGCGCAGTGCGGATCTCGACGCGCCGGCGTGACGGTCGATTGCCGTTCCGCGATCGTTACGAAAGCGGCAACGATGGGCGGGGCGGTCGGAAAAATGCGTGACGCGCATTCGCATGCATGTATGAAATGTTTAGTTGTCGAAGGAAACATGCGCGGGATGAACGAAACGGTCGTTGGCGCGCGCAGAGGCACCTTTCGCGTGTGCAAAACATCCGCAAAAACCCGTGTTGGCGCGGCGAGAAGAGTTTTTTCTCCAGCTTGTTGCAGCATCGCTAGCTCAAGTAATATCCGCGTACCCGGCCCCCCGCGGGACCGGTTCCGATCTGGAGACCTGGAGGAAACATGGAATACAACCGTCTGTTGCACACCCTGCGTGTTACCGCCATGGCAGGCGTGGCAGCGGCATCGCTCGGCGTCGCGGGCTCTGCATTCGCACAGATCCCGAACAAAACGCTCGTCTACTGCTCAGAAGGCAGCCCGGCGGGTTTTGATTCCGCGCAATTCACGACCGGCGTCGATTTCACGGCGTCGACGTTTACCGTCTATAACCGTCTCGTCGAATTCGAACGTGGCGGCACCAAGGTCGAGCCGGGCCTCGCCGAGAAGTGGGACGTGTCGCCGGACGGCAAGGTCTACACGTTCCATCTGCGTCACGGCGTGAAGTTCCACACGACCGATTACTTCAAGCCGACGCGCGAGTTCAACGCGGACGACGTCGTGTTCACGTTCGAGCGCATGCTCGACCCGAACCAGCCGTTCCGCAAGGCCTACCCGGTATCGTTCCCGTACTTCACCGACATGGGCCTCGACAAGCTGATCACGAAGGTCGAGAAGGTCGATCCGTACACCGTGAAATTCACGCTGGCCCAGCCGAACGCGCCGTTCATCCAGAACATGGCAATGGAGTTCGCGTCGATCCTGTCGGCCGAATACGCGGATCAACTGATGAAGGCAGGCAAGGCCGCCGACATCAACCAGAAGCCGATCGGCACGGGCCCGTTCATCTTCCGCAGCTATACGAAGGACGCGACGATCCGTTTCGACGGCAATCCTGATTACTGGAAGAAGGGCGCGGTGAAGATCTCGAAGCTGATCTTCTCGATCACGCCGGATCCGGGCGTGCGCGTGCAGAAGATCAAGCGCGACGAATGCCAGGTGATGAGCTATCCGCGTCCGGCCGACATCGCGACGCTGAAGGCCGACTCGGGCGTCGACATGCCGTCGCAGCCCGGCTTCAACCTCGGCTACCTCGCGTATAACGTCGAGCACAAGCCGGTCGACAAGCTCGAGGTGCGTGAGGCGCTCGACATGGCGATCAACAAGAAGGCGATCCTCGAGTCCGTGTACCAGGGTGCAGGCCAGGCCGCGACCGCGCCGATGCCGCCGACCCAATGGTCGTACGACAAGAACCTGAAGATGCCCGCATACGACACCGCGAAGGCGAAGGCGCTGCTCGCGAAGGCAGGCTATCCGAACGGTTTCGACATCACGTTGTGGGCGATGCCGGTGCAGCGCGCGTACAACCCGAACGCCCGCCTGATGGCCGAGATGATCCAGGCCGACTGGGCGAAGATCGGCGTGAAGGCGAAGATCGTCACGTACGAGTGGGGCGAGTACATCAAGCGTGCGCACTCGGGCGAGCAGGACACGATGCTGATCGGCTGGACGGGCGACAACGGCGACCCCGACAACTGGCTCGGCACGCTGCTCGGCTGCGAAGCGATCAAGGGCAACAACTTCTCGCACTGGTGCTACAAGCCGTTCGACGACCTGATCCAGAAGGGTCGCACGACGACGGGCCAGGACGCGCGCACGAAGATCTACACGCAGGCCCAGCAGATCTTCGCGCAGCAGCTGCCGTTCTCGCCGATCGCGAACTCGACGGTCTACCAGCCGGTACGCAAGAACGTGGTCGACATGCGCATCGAGCCGCTCGGCTATGCGCGCTTCGACGGTGTCGGCGTGAAGTAATACGGCCCGTGTAAGCTGTCTACGAAGACCGGCCAACTCATCCGGCGGCGGGAGGCCAAAAGCTTCCCGTCGCCGGTCGCACATTTCCCACAAGAAAATACGAGACGCATCATGTTCAGATTCGTGTTGCGCCGCGTGGGCATGGTGATCCCGACTTTCATCGGCATCACCATCCTGGCGTTTGCGCTGATTCACCTGATACCGGGCGACCCCATCGAAGTGATGATGGGCGAGCGCGGCGTCGATCCCGCGATGCATGCGGAGGCGATGAAACGCCTCGGGCTCGACCAGCCGCTGCCCATGCAGTATCTCCACTACATCGGCCGTGCGCTGCACGGCGACCTCGGCACGTCGATCATCACCAACACGAGCGTCGCGGGCGAATTCTTCGCACGCTTCCCGGCGACCGTCGAGCTGTCGCTGTGCGCGCTCGTGTTCGCACTCGCCGTCGGCCTGCCGGCCGGCGTGATCGCCGCGCTGCGACGCGGCTCGATCGTCGATCACGGCGTGATGGGCACCGCGCTCACCGGCTATTCGATGCCGATCTTCTGGTGGGGGCTGATCCTCATCATGGTGTTTTCGTCGTACCTCGGCTGGACGCCCGTGTCCGGGCGCATCGCGGTCGAATACGACTTCCCGCATCCGACGGGCTTCATGCTGATCGACGCGCTGCTCGCGCCGGACGAAGGCTCGTTCAGGTCGGCGGTCAGCCATCTGATCCTGCCCGCGATCGTGCTCGGCACGATTCCGCTCGCGGTCATCGCGCGGATGACGCGCTCGTCGATGCTCGAAGTGCTGCGCGAGGACTACATCCGCACCGCCCGCGCGAAAGGGCTGTCGCCCGCGCGCGTGGTCGTCGTGCATGCGCTGCGCAACGCGCTGATCCCGGTCGTCACCGTGATCGGCCTGCAGATCGGCACGCTGCTTGCCGGCGCGGTGCTGACCGAAACCCTCTTTTCGTGGCCCGGTGTCGGCAAGTGGCTGATCGATGCGATCGGCCGCCGCGACTATCCGGTCGTCCAGGGCGGCATCCTGCTGATCGCGACGCTCGTGATCGTCGTGAACCTGATCGTCGACCTGCTGTACGGCGTGCTGAATCCGCGCATCCGCCACACGAGGTAATTCCATGAGCAATCTGCAAAATACCCTGCCGACCGAGTCCGCGCCGGCCGGCGGCCGTGCGCTCGCGCTGCGCGAGTTCTGGGCCAACTTCTCGCGCAACCGTGGCGCCGTCGGCGCCGGTATCGTCGTGCTCGTGCTGATCCTGGTCGCGCTCCTCGCGCCGCTGATCGCGCCGCACAGCCCGGTCGAGCAATACCGCGACTACGTGAAGATCCCGCCCGCATGGCTCGACGGCGGCAACTGGAAGTTCATCCTCGGCACCGACGAAGCGGGCCGCGACATCCTTTCGCGGCTGATGTTCGGCGCGCGGATGTCGTTCTGGATCGGCTTCGTGTCGGTCGTGCTCGCGCTGATCCCCGGCATCGTGCTCGGGCTGGTCGCCGCGTTCTTCCAGAAGTGGGCCGACACGCCGGTGATGCGCATCATGGACGTGCTGCTCGCGCTGCCGTCGCTGCTGCTCGCGGTCGCGGTCGTCGCGATCATCGGCCCGGGCCTCACCAACACGATGTTCGCGATCGCGATCGTCGCGCTGCCCGCCTACGTGCGTCTTACGCGCGCGTCGGCGCTCGGCGAACTGCAGAAGGAGTACGTGACGGCATCGCGCGTGGCCGGTGCCGGCACGCTGCGCCTGATGTTCTCGCAGGTGTTGCCCAACTGCACGGCGCCGCTGATCGTGCAGGCGACGCTCGGCTTCTCGTCGGCGATCCTCGACGCGGCCGCGCTCGGCTTCCTCGGCCTCGGCGTGCAGCCGCCGACCGCCGAGTGGGGCGCGATGCTCGCTTCCGCGCGCGACTACATCGACAACGCGTGGTGGATCGTCACGATGCCCGGCCTGTCAATCCTGATTTCGGTGCTCGCGATCAACCTGCTCGGCGACGGGCTACGCGACGCGCTCGATCCCAAACTGAAGCGGATGGCCTGACCATGAGCCAAGATCTACTGACTATCCGCAATCTCGCGGTGAACTTCAACGGCCTGCCCGCGGTCGACCGGATCAATCTGTCGATCGCGCCGGGCGAGGTGGTGGGCGTCGTCGGCGAATCGGGCTCGGGCAAGAGCGTGACGATGATGGCGCTGATGGGCCTGATCGACGCGCCGGGCAAGGTGACGGCCGACGAGGTGTCGTTCAACGGCGTGGACCTGCTGAAGGCGTCGCCGAAGGCGCGGCGCAAGATCGTCGGCAAGGACATCGCGATGGTGTTCCAGGACGCGCTGACGAGCCTGAACCCGAGCTACACGGTCGGCTACCAGATCAAGGAGGTGCTGAAGCTGCACGAAGGCCTGCGCGGCGACGCGCTGCACCGGCGCGCGCTCGAACTGCTCGACCAGGTCGGGATTCCCGACGCGAAGAACCGCATTACGTCGTTCCCGCACCAGATGTCGGGCGGGATGAACCAGCGCGTGATGATCGCGATGGCGGTCGCGTGCAACCCGAAGCTGCTGATCGCCGACGAGCCGACCACCGCGCTCGACGTGACGATCCAGGCGCAGATCATGGATCTGCTCGTGAAGCTGCAGAAGGAGCGCGGGATGGCGCTCGTGCTGATCTCGCACGACCTGGCCGTGGTGTCGGAAGTCGCGCAGCGCGTCGCGGTGATGTACGCGGGCGAGATCATCGAGACCAATCGCGTGCCGGACATCTTCCGTGCGCCGCATCATCCGTATACCGAAGCGCTGCTCGCCGCGATTCCCGAGCACAACAAGGGGGCACGTCGCCTTGCCGCATTGCCCGGCATGGTGCCGGGCCGCGATGATCGCCCGTCCGGGTGCCTGTTCGCGCCGCGCTGCAAGTACGTCGTCGACGATTGCCGCAAGGCGCGTCCGGCGCTCGATGCGCTCGCGCCGGGCAACGACGCGATGCGTGCGCGCTGCATCAAGCCGCTCAATGTTTCCAACCTCGACCTGACGGGCGGTGCACGATGAATGCAGTCAATCAAGCGCGTGCCACGCCGCACGACGAGGAAGCCGTGCTGGTGGCCGACCAGCTCGCAAAGCACTACACGGTGAAGCGCGGGATGTTCGGGCAGGGCACGGTGAAGGCGCTGAACGGCGTGTCGTTTTCGCTGAAGCGCGGCAAGACGCTCGCCGTCGTCGGCGAGTCGGGCTGCGGGAAATCCACGCTCGCGCGCCAGCTCACGATGATCGAGACGCCCACCGCGGGCAGTCTCATGATCGATGGCAAGAACGTCGCCGGCGCGAACCGCGAGACGGTCGCCGATCTGCGCCGCCGCGTGCAGATGGTGTTCCAGAACCCGTTCGCGTCGCTGAACCCGCGCAAGACCGTCGAGCAGACGCTCGCGGAGCCGCTCGAGATCAACACGAGCCTGACGGCTGCGGAACGCGCGCAGCGCGTCGCGCAGATCATGCGCACGGTCGGCCTGCGGCCCGAGCACGCGAAGCGCTATCCTCACATGTTTTCGGGCGGCCAGCGCCAGCGTGTCGCGATCGCGCGCGCGATGATCCTCGATCCGCGGATCGTCGTCGCCGACGAGCCGGTGTCCGCGCTCGACGTGTCGATCCAGGCGCAGATCCTGAACCTGTTCATGGATCTGCAGGAGCAGTTCAAGACGAGCTACGTGTTCATCTCGCACAATCTGTCGGTGGTCGAGCACGTTGCGGACGACGTGATGGTGATGTACTTCGGCAGCGTCGCCGAGCTTGGCGACAAGGCGACGATCTATGCACGGCCGCGCCATCCGTACACGCGTGCGCTGATGTCGGCGACGCCGGCGATCTTCGAGGAAGACCGCCGCGTGCAGATCAAGCTGCAGGGCGAACTGCCGTCGCCGCTCAATCCGCCGTCGGGCTGCGCGTTTCACCAGCGCTGCCCGTACGCGGTCGAGCGTTGTCGCGCCGAGGAACCGCAACTGCGCGACGTCGACGGACGCCGCGTGGCCTGCCATCGCGCCGAGGAGGTGGGGGAGGCGAATGCCTGATGTTCTGGCGGCGCGCGCGTCTGGCGTGCGCCGTTCGGGGGCTGGCAGCGCGCGAGTGATGCGCGCGTGCCGCAACGCACGGCGCTGGAGCGTGCGCACGGTCACGGGCGCGGCGCTGGCCGGCGCGTGCGTGGCCGCCAGCGTGCTGGTTCCCGTCGACGCCGCGCATGCCGAAGGGCGTGCGCCGGCAAGTTCGCCGATCCGGCCGTCGCAGGTTCCGCCGCCCGGCATGAACCTGCCGGGCTTCCATGGGCCGTCCGTGTCGAACGGGACGGTCGCGCGCGGCACCGTACGCGTGCAGCCGGCGCGCATGCCGTTCTACGTCGCGACCAAGGGCAAGGTCACGCTGTACGTGCTCGGCACGCTGCACACCGGCGACCCGGTCGACTATCCGAGTCAGCAGCCGTTCCGGCCGCGCATCCTCGCGGCGCTCGCCGCGTCGCCGACGCTCGCGCTCGAACTGTCGCCGGACGATCTGCTCGAGTCGCAGGACGACGTATCGAAGTACGGCGTGTGCCGCTATCCGTGCCTGCAGCGCCTGCTGCCCGAGCCGCTCTGGCAGCGGCTCGCGGCGCGCCTGCGCGGCAATCCGGCCGCGCTCGCCGAGATCCGCCGGATGCGGCCGTGGCTCGCGGCGCTCGTTGTCGAGACCTACGACTCGTTGTCGGCCGGCCTGCAGACCGAGTTCGGCACCGAGGCGCAACTGCAGAACGTCTATCTGAAGAAGAAGGGCGGCCGCGTGATCGGACTCGAGACGCTGGCCGAGCAGATGCGCGCGTTCACCGGGCTGACGCTGGCCGAGCAGCGCGAAATGCTCGCGCAGGACATGGTGCAGACCCCGGCGCAGAATGCCGACGACATCAAGTCGCTGCACCGACTGTGGCAAATTGGCGACGCCGACGCGATCTCCGCGTGGGCGGTCGCGAAGAGCGAACGGCTGGCCCGTTCGAAGGTGCTGTCGGCGTCGATCGACAACAAGATCCTGTACGAGCGCAACCGGCGCTTCGTTGCACGGATGACGGCAATCGCCGCGCCAAACCGGCCGCTGTTCGTTGCGATCGGCGCGCTGCATTTGGGCGGCCCGCGCGGCGTGCTCGAATTGTTGCGCCAGCAGGGATACCAGGTCGACGCGAACTGATCGCGCCCGTCTGCCGGCGCCGATCCTCCCCTGTTTGATTGACCGTGCGCACGCGGTGCGAGGCGCCTGCGCGGCCGTGCGGGCCGATAAGGAAAACCCTTGAATCGTCAGAAAATAGCGTTTAAAACGATTGACATCCGGTTCTGCCAATATCTATTCTTCACCCCACAAGTTGAAAAAATGAAAAGAATAGAAAAAGTTCTACGGGGTAGCAGAAATAAAGCGCGGGGTTAGCGCGTTGCCGGCACGTGATGTACGTGCCGGCCGCGGAGTGTCTGCATGTACGGCGGGGCCACCATCGTCGGACAACAAGAATGCATGCAGGCTGACTTGCGAATAAGCGACGTTCCGTCGTCCAACCGGGGTGAAGTGAATCGGGCGGCGGCGGACGTTTTTTAATCCGGAATAGTGTTCCGGTCGCCGTCGAAAGACGGTTTCGGGGGGCTGAATCGACAGACGGCGAAGCCGCGGCGATCAAGCCAACAGAAAAGCGCCACGAGGGCGCTTTTTTCTTTGATGCGGCGATTTTGCGGCGACGCGTTGCGTCATGCGCCTTCGTCGGCCTGAAGTGCGCCGGGCGCCACCAGCTCGACGCCGGCCGCTTCGAGCGCCGCGCGGATCCGCTGCGCGAACGCGAGCGCATGCGGGCCGTCGCCGTGCAGGCAGACAGTCTGCGCGTTGAGCGGCACCCACTCGCCGCTCACCGCGCGCACCTGCCGGTTGCGCACCATGTCGAGCGTGCGCGCGAGCACCGCGTCTTCGTCGTCGATCAGCGCGCCGGGCTGGCTGCGCGGCACGAGCGAGCCGTCCGCGCGGTAGCCGCGATCGGCGAACACTTCCTCCACCGCGGCCAGGCCCGCTTGCCGTGCGGCTGCGACGAACACGCTGTTCGCGAGTCCGAACACGGCGAGCGACGGATCGAAGTCGTGGATCGCTGACACCACCGCGTCGGCGATCATCGGATCGCGCGCGGCCTGGTTGTACAGCGCGCCGTGCGGCTTCACGTGAGCGATGCGGCCGCCTTCGGCCTGCGCGATCGCCGACAGCGCCCCGAGCTGATACAGCACGCCCGCGTAAATATCGCCGGGCGGCAGCTGCATTTCCTTGCGGCCGAAATTCTCCGGATCGTGAAAGCTCGGGTGCGCGCCGATCGACACGCCTTTCTGCACGGCCCAGCGCACGCAGTCGCGCATCGCATTGGCGCCGCCGGCATGCCAGCCGCACGCGATGTTGGCCGACGTGACGAGGTCGAGCAGCGCCTCGTCCGATCCGCATCCTTCGCCGAGATCGGCATTCAGATCGATTTCCATGAAGTTCCTCGTCCACTGAGTGCGTGGCACGTCCTCCGTCCAGCTACCGCCATTGTCACGCCGCGCGCGATTGCGTGCGGCGGCGCGTTTCCTCGCGCATCTCGATCGCGACGTCGATCTGACGCAGATAGGCACGTTCTGCGGTCAGTGCGGCGCGCGCGACGTCGGGTGTCGTCCGCACGAAGCGGATCGGCAGGTTGAGCCGCGCCTGTGCGAGTTTCCATAGATCCGCGCGGATCACCGTGCCGATCTTCGGATAGCCGCCGGTGGTCTGCGCGTCGTGCATCAGCACGATCGGCTGGCCGTTCGGCGGCACCTGGATCGTGCCGGGCAGCACCGCGTGCGACAGCAACTCGGCCGGCCGCTCGCGCACGAGCTCGGTGCCGGCGAGGCGATAGCCCATCCGGTTGCTGTTCGCGGTGACGAGCCATTCCTCGTCCCAGAACGCCTGCTGCGAATCGGCGGCGAACGACGCGTAGTCGGGGCCCGGCAGCACGCGCACGGGCATCGCCCACGGCGCATGCGCGGGGCGGTGGCGGCGCGGCGGTTCGTCGACGCGCACGAACGCGCACCACGCGGGCGCCTTCACGCCGAATTCGGGCGCGTCGGCCGCGAGGCAGCCGGCGCCGGCCGGCGGCACGCCGACCGGGAGCCGGTCGCCGTCGCGCAGCGCGCGGCCGCCGAGCCCGCCGAAACGCGACGCGAGATCGGTGCTGCGCGAGCCGAGCATCGGCAGCACGTCGATGCCGCCTGCGATGCACAGATAGCCGCGCATGCCGCGCTTCGCGGCCGGCAGCACGAGCGTCTGCCCGGCTTCGACCGGCAGGCTCCACCACGAATACACGGGCTTGCCGTCGAGCGTCGCGCCGAATTCGGTGCCGGTGATCGCAATGCGCGTCGCGCGCGTGAAGCGGAACGTAGCCGGGCCGATCGTGATTTCGACGGCAGCCGCGTCGGCGCGGTTGCCGACGAGCCGGTTGCCGACTTCGAGTGCGAGACCGTCGAGCGCGCCGCCCTGCGCGACGCCGAGATGGCGCGTGCCGCGGCGGCCGAGGTCCTGCACGGTCGACAGCGGGCCGGCCCGCAGCACCTCGACGGTGCCCGGTGCGGTGTTCTGGCTCATGTCGCGTCGACTCCGGCAATGGTGAAGCGCACGCGATCGCCGGGCAGCAGCAGCGCGGGCTGCTGCCGCGCCGGATCGAACAGCACGTGCGACGTGCGGCCGATCAGTTGCCAGCCGCCGGGCGAGGTGGCCGGGTAGATGCCGGTTTGCGCGCCGCCGATGCCGACCGAGCCGGCCGGCACTTCGAGCCGCGGCGCCGCGCGGCGCGGCGTGTGCAGCGACGCATCGAGGCCGCCGAGATAGGCGAAGCCCGGCTGGAAGCCGACGAAGAACACGACGTATGCGCCGGCCGCGTGACGCGCGACGACCTCGTCGACCGGCAGCCCCGTGTGCGCGGCCACGGCCGGCAGGTCGGGGCCGGCGGCGCCGCCGTATTCGACCGGGATCTCGACCGTCTGGCCGTCCGCGTGCTCGACGTCGGCCGTCTCCCACGCGTCGCGCAGCGCCGGTGTGAGCGAGTCGGCCGTCGCGGCGAGCGCGTCGAACACGATCGTCAGGTTGTTCATGCCGGGCACGACGTCGATCACGCCGGGCCACGCGCGAGCGACCTCGGCGACGGCCCAGACGCGGCGCTGGCAATCGAGCGTGGCGGGCGGCGGCACCTCGCAGACGAGGGCGGCATCGCCGAGCGGATAAATGCGGGGTAGCGTCATCGGACTGGCACGGTTCGAACGGCAATGTTAGCGCACATTGTCAATAAAATATCGATAACTTACCAATAAGCGTTTTTGCCTAGCTCGCATGCCGATGCTTCTGGCGTACACTCGGCACACCCTGACATCCTGCTTGCGCCGCCTTTCCATGAAGCGTCCTCCGACCAAGATCGTGTCATCCGAACACCTCGTTTCCGATTCGAGCGCGGAGCTGTCGGAACTCGAATACGGACTCATCATGGCCGGCAACGCGTTCAACCGATGGATGGTGCGCTGCATGTCGGCCGCCGGTGCGAAGGACATGACGGCGGTCGAAGTGTCGCTGCTGCATCACGTCAGCCATCGCGAACGCAAGAAGAAGCTGGCCGACATCTGCTTCGTGCTCAATATCGAGGATACGCACGTCGCGACCTATGCGCTGAAAAAACTGATCGCGCGCGGCTATGTGAAGAGCGAGAAGAACGGCAAGGAGGTGTTCTTCTTCGCGACCGACGCGGGCCGCGATCTGTGCCTGAAGTATCGGGAGGTGCGCGAGCACTGCCTGATCGAGACGCTGAAGGACAGCGGCCTCACCAACCAGCAGATCGGCGACGCGGCGCAACTGCTGCGCCATGCGTCGGGGCTCTACGACACGGCCGCGCGTGCGGCGGCATCGCTGTAAACGATTGCGAACGGAACGGCGCGTGGCGCCCGGCTGACGCGCGTGCGGCAACGGCCGCGGCGCCGCGCGCCGCGTCATCCGGCGGCCGGGTAGAGCGCGCCGTCGGTCACGATCCAGCACATCGCAAGATCGTGCGCTTCGGCCGGCAGCGCATCGACGCGGCATGCTTCGTACGCAATGCCGACCGTTACCGGCCGCGTGGCGCCCGGCCACACGGCGAGCGTGCGGTCGTAGTAGCCGCCGCCATAGCCGAGCCGGTAGCGCTGCAGGTCGAATCCCACACACGGAATCAACAATAGATCGGGTACGACGACGATCCCCGACGCCGGTTCCGGAATCCGGTGATGGCCTTCGCGCATCGGCGTCGCCGCATCCCACGCGTGGAACGCGAGCGGCGTATGGCGCTCGCCGATCACCGGCAGCGCCGCGCGGCGGCCCGCGCTTGCCGCGGACCATGCGAGCACCGCATCGCGGGCGTCGAACTCGCCCGGCAGTGGCCAGTAGAAGCCGACGGTGCGCGGCGCGAGCCGCTCGAGCAACTGGCGCAGCCGCGCGTCGAGCGCGGCGTTCGCGGCGGGCTGCGACGCGGCGTCGCGACGCGCGCCGGACAGCGTTTTGCGCAGCGCAACCTTCGGGTTCGGCACAGGGTTGCATGCTATGCTTTCGCTCACTTCGTGCTCCATTCAAAACGATGTCCAACAGCCTTTTCCGAGTATATCGCGCGGTCGCGCTGACGCTTTCGGCCGCCGCGCTCGTGGCGGGCACGGCGGCGTGCGCCGCACCGAGCGACGACACGCTGGCCGGGGACGACCAGATCTTCGTGCAGCTTCGCGAAGCCGCGCGCCGCAACGATGCCGCGAAGGCCGCGCAGCTCGCGTCGATGATCCCGAACTATCCGGTCCCGTCCTACGTCGAGTATTTCCAGATCAAGCCGCAGCTGTTCGATTCGTCGGGCCGCGCGCGCATCGATGCGCCCGACGCGCCCGTGCAGTCGTTCCTGCAGCGCTACGACGGCCAGGCGATCGCCGACCGTCTGCGCAACGACTACCTGCTCGTGCTCGGCGCCCGCCACGACTGGCGCGGCTTCGACGACCAGTACAAGCGCTTCGTGCTCGACGACGACACGCAGGTCAAGTGCTACGCGCTCGAGTCGCGCGCGGCGCGCGGCGAGAACGTCGCCGATGCGGCGCGTGCGCTGCTCGTCGAGCCGAAATACTACGGCGACGCCTGTGTCGACCTGATTACCGCGCTTACCGTCAACCAGCAGTTCACGAGCGACGACGTGTGGCAGCAGGCGCGCCTCGCGTTCGAGCAGAACTACACGTCGCTCGGCGGCAAGATCGTCGACGCGCTCGGCCCGCGCCCGGTCGGCTTCGACCAGGCGACGAGCGCACCGCCGCTGTACCTCGCGCGCGGCGTCGGCCCGGACGCGGTCTCGCACCAGCTCGCACTGATCGCGCTCGGCCGCATGGCGCGCAACGATCCGGACGCGGCGGCGGGGATGCTGACGTCGGTTGCCGCGTCGCTGACGAAGCAGGAGCAGGCGATCGGATGGGGGGCGATCGGCTATCAGGGCGCGCTCAAGCGCTCGCCGCTCGCGTCGGTCTGGTATGCGAAATCCGCGAACGCGCCGCTGTCGAACCCGGGCTACGAATGGCGCACGCGTGCCGCGCTGCTCGCCGGCAACTGGCCGATGGTGCGCTGGTCGATCGAGCAGATGCCGCCGTCGCTGCGCGACGATCCGGCGTGGATCTACTGGCATGCGCGCGCGCTCAAGCAGAGCGGCGACACGCTGCAGGCGAACCAGGAATTCGAGCAGGTCGCCGGCCAGTTCAACTTCTACGGGCAGCTCGCCGGCGAAGAGCTGGGCCAGCGCACGACGATCCCGCCGCGCACCAAGGTGAGCGATGCCGAGGTCGACGCGATGAGCAGGATCCCGGGCTTCGCGCTCGCGCAGCGCTTCTATGCGCTGAACCTGCGTCTCGAAGGCAACCGCGAATGGAACTGGCCGCTGCGCGGGATGACCGATCGCCAGCTGCTCGCGGCCGCCGAATACGGCAAGCGCATCGACCTGCTCGACCGCACGGTCAACACCGCCGACCGAACGAAGGCCGAGCACGACTTCACGCTGCGCTACCCGTCGCCGTACCGCGACATCGTCGAGCGCTACGCGCGCTCGACGGGCCTCGACGTCGAATGGGCGTACGGGCTGATCCGTCAGGAGTCGCGCTTCATCACGACCGCGCGCTCGTCGGTCGGTGCGGGCGGCCTGATGCAGCTGATGCCGGCGACGGCCCAGATGGTCGCGAAGAAGCTCGGGCTTGGCCCGATCACGCGCGCGCAGATGCACGACATCGATACCAACATCCAGCTCGGCACCTGGTATCTGTCGGACATCTACAACAACTTCGACAGCTCGCCGGTGCTCGCCACCGCGGGCTACAACGCGGGCCCGGGCCGGCCGCGCCAGTGGCGCCAGGTGTTGACGCAGCCGGTCGAAGGCGCGATCTTCGCGGAGACGATCCCGTTCAACGAGACGCGCGACTACGTGAAGAACGTGCTGTCGAACACCGTGTATTACGCGGCGCTCTTCGAGGGCAAACCGCAGTCGTTGAAGAAACGTCTAGGCATGATCTCGCCCTGATCCGCAATCTTCACACTGCCGCGCGAGACGCGGCAGTGCTCTTTTGAGGTCCACGACATGGATGGCCAGACCGTCGCGCTGCTGGGCGGCACCGGCTTCATCGGCAGCCGGCTCGTCAATGCGCTGATCGACGCCGGCAAGCGGGTGCGCATCGGCACGCGGCGACGCGAGCACGCGCGCCACCTGCAGATGCTGCCGGTGGAAATCGTCGAGCTCGACGCACTCGATACGCGCACGCTGGCCCGTTTCGTGGCCGGCGCGCACGCGGCGATCAACCTGGTCGGCGTGCTGCACGGCGGCCGAGGCACGCCGTACGGGCCGGGCTTCGAGCGTGCGCACGTCGCGCTGCCGGCCGCGCTGGCCGCCGCATGCATCGAGGTCGGCGTGCGGCGCGTGCTGCACATGAGCGCGCTCGGCGCGGATTCGCACGGCGCGAGCATGTACCAGCGCTCGAAGGGCGACGGCGAGGCCGCGCTGCATGCGGTCGCGGCGACCGATTCGCTCGCGGTGACGATCTTCCGGCCGTCGGTCGTGTTCGGCCCCGGCGACGCGTTCCTCAACACGTTCGCGAAGCTGCAGCGCACGGTGCCCGTGCTGCCGCTCGCGATGCCCGATGCGCGCTTCCAGCCCGTATTCGTCGGCGACGTCGTGCGCGCGTTCGTCAACACGCTCGATCTCGCGGCCGCGCATGGCAAGACCTACGAACTCGGCGGCCCGACCGTCTACACGCTCGAGCAACTGGTGCGCTATTGCGGCACGCTGGTCGGCCGGCAGGCACGCATCGTGCGGCTGCCCGACGCGCTCGCGCGGCTGCAGGCGCGCGTGTTCGAATGCCTGCCCGGCGAGCCGGTGATCACGCGCGACAATCTCGCGTCGATGTCGGTGCCCAACGTGCTGTCCGGGCCGCTCGCGCCGGAACTCGGGCTGTCGCCCGCGAGTCTCGAAAGCATCGCACCCGCGTACCTCGGCAACGCCGCGCAGCGTTCGCGCTTCGACTGGTTCCGCTCGCGCCGCTAGGGCGCCGCACGCGGCCGCTTCGTTCTTCACTTTTGCGCTTTTCGGAACCCCGCCATGAAACTCGTCATTGGAGACAAGAACTACTCGTCATGGTCGATGCGGCCGTGGCTGCTGCTCGCGCACTTCGGCATCCCGTTCGACGAGATCGCGATCGAGCTGCGCCGCGACGACACCGCCGCGCGCATCCGCGAGTATTCGCCGTCCGGCAAGGTGCCGTGCCTGATCGACGACCACGGCGCCGCGATCTGGGATTCGCTCGCGATCGCCGAGACGCTCGCCGAGCGCTATCCGCACTTGCCGATGTGGCCGGCCGATCCGCTGCAGCGCGCGCATGCACGCTGCGTTTCGGCCGAGATGCATTCGGGCTTCGCCGCGGTGCGCACGCAGATGGGGATGAACGTGCGTGCGTCGATGCCCGGGCGCGGCGCGACGCCCGACGCGCTTGCCGACGTCGCGCGCATCGACGCGCTGTGGAGCGCGTGCATCGAGGCCTCGGGCGGGCCGTTCCTGTTCGGTGAATTCGGGATCGCCGACGCGATGTATGCGCCCGTCGTGATGCGCTTCAACACGTATGCGCCGGCGCTGTCGCCGGAGGCGGCAGGCTACGCGGCGCGCGTGACGGCGCTGCCGGCGGTGCAGCGGTGGATCGATGCCGCGCGCCGCGAAACCAACATGATTGCCGAATACGAACCCCAGCCATGAACATCTACGCAGTAGGCGGAGCGATCCGCGACGAATTGCTCGGCGAGCCGGTTCAGGACCGCGACTACGTGGTGGTGGGCGCCACGCCAGAGCAGATGGCCGTGCAGGGCTTCCGGCCGGTCGGCAAGGATTTCCCCGTGTTCCTGCATCCGGACACGCAGGAGGAATACGCGCTGGCGCGCACCGAGCGCAAGACGGCGGCCGGCTATCACGGCTTCCAGTTCTACTACGCGCCGGACGTAACGCTTGAAGAGGATCTGGCGCGGCGCGACCTGACGATCAATGCGATGGCGCGCGAGGTGAGCCCGGAGGGCGCGCTGGTCGGCCCCGTGATCGACCCGTTCGACGGGCAGGCCGACTTGCGCGCGCGCGTGTTCCGGCACGTGAGCGACGCGTTCGTCGAGGATCCGGTGCGAATCCTGCGGATCGCGCGCTTCGCCGCGCGCTTCGCGGATTTCACGATCGCGGACGAAACACTCGCGCTGATGCGGCGGATGGTCGATGCGGGCGAGGTCGATGCGCTGGTGCCCGAGCGCGTGTGGCAGGAGATCGCGCGCGGGCTGATGGAAGCGAGACCGTCGCGGATGTTCGCGGTGCTGCGCGAGTGCGGCGCGCTCGCGCGCATCGTGCCTGAAGTCGACGCGTTGTGGGGCGTGCCGCAGCGCGCCGACTACCACCCGGAAGTCGACACGGGCGTGCATGTGATGATGGTCGTCGACTATGCGGCGAAGCAGGGCTATTCGCTGCCGGTGCGCTTCGCGGCGCTCACGCACGATCTGGGCAAGGCGACGACCCCCGCAGACATACTGCCGCGCCACGTCGGCCACGAAGGCCGCAGCGTCGACCTGCTCAAGCCGTTGTGCGAGCGGCTGCGCGTGCCGAACGAATGCCGCGATCTCGCGCTGGTGGTCGCGCGCGAGCACGGCAACCTGCATCGCGTGATGGAGATGGGCGCGGCCGCGCTGGTGCGGTTCTTCGAGCGCAGCGACGCGCTGCGCAAGCCGGCGCGCTTCGCCGAGATGCTGCAGGCATGCGAATCGGATGCGCGCGGCCGGCTCGGGCTCGAGACCCAGCCGTATCCGCAGGCGGAGCGGCTGCGCGTGGCGCTGGTGGCTGCGCGCAGCGTCGACGCAGGCGCGATCGCGCGCAGGGTCGGCGGCGACGCGCTGCAGATCAGGACCGTGCATCGTGCACGCGTCGAGGCCCGTCAAACAGGCGCTCGCGATCGCCGAATGGGAATTGGGCGGGCCGGGGCGGCCGTAGCACCACGTTATTTCTTCGCGCAGGCTGCGGCGCGGCGGGCCGGTGTGGCGGCGGCCCGGGCGTTTACCGGCGTGCGTGCGCGGTTTCGCGGCAGGCAGTTGTTCCGCGGCTCGGGCCGGTTTGCCGGCGGGCGCCGCGGCCTGCGCGTCGCGCTCGCGTCCGGCGGCCGGTTCGCGCCGGCTCACGCGCGGCTCGCCGGGCGCCGCGCCGGCATCGTGCCCGGCCGGCCTGATACCCGGCGTCGCCGATACGAGTTCGGCGCAGCGGTCGTCGAAGAGCGGCAGCGTGCCGACCGCGATCAGCTCGGCGGGCCCGTCGCCGACGTTCGTGACGCGATGGCGCTTGCGCGCGTCGAAGTGCAGCGAATCGCCGGGCGCGAGCGGGTAATCCTGCTTGCCGATCGTGTAGCAGAGCCGGCCGGTCAGCACGTACACGAACTCGTCGCCGCCGTGCGAGACCCATTCCGACCGGTAGCCCTCCATCATCCGGACCTTCAACGCGTTAATCTGGCTGCCGTCGAAGGTGGTGGACAGCCGCTCGTACCATTGCGACATCGCGTCGACCGCGTATGGTTCGCGGCTGCCCTCGTGCGAGTCGGGCTGTGCCTGGCGCGGCTGGTCGATCAGCGCGCCGAGCGGCACGTTCAGCGCCTTCGCGACGTTGACGAGCGACGACAGGGAGATGCCCGTGAGATGGCGCTCGACCTGGGACAGGAATCCGACCGACAGATTGGCTTCGGTCGCGACTTCCAGCAGCGTCTTCTTCGCTTCCCGGCGCAGGCGCCGAATGCGCTGGCCGATACGCATGATGTCTGAATCCATGAATCTCTTTCGTGACAACGAGTCGGAAGGCGGGCGGAGGGGCGGTGCAGTCGCCGGGCCGTTGTTTTGACGCGAATCGCACGAAACATGGCCGTCCGGCCGACGATGCCGGCGCATTGTACCGTCGGCATCTACCGCGCGGCATGCCGCGCCGGCAATTTTAGCGCCACCAAAATTTTAGCTTGACCTCAATTTCGGCGTGCTCTAGATTCTGTCGCGCTGCATCAGGAATTTTAGTGAGACAAAAATTCCGGGCCTGGCCGCGCGACCGACGCGGCGGGCGGCCCGACGGTGCGCCGGATGCATGCCACGCTGCATGTCGTCCGCGTATCGCATTGCGCCGCGGGCGGCCGATAACAACGAATCACGCGAGCATCCGATGATCGATCGACTGAAATACAACTTCTCCGGCCTTCCCCCGTACGATGCCTCCGTCGCCGACGCGCAGGCGGGCCTGTCGCGCGTGCTCGATGCGCTGCGGCTCGACGCCGTGGTCGTCACGTCGCAGGACGAATACATCACCGAATACCTGCCGCGCCGCAACAATCCGCGCTATGCGCTGTCGGGTTTCGATGGCTCGGCCGGCTGCGGGCTGTTCCTGAGCGACGCGGCCGCGCGCGCGCTCGACGTGCCGCGCTTCGTGCTGTTCGTCGACGGCCGCTATCACCTGCAGGCCGAGCAGCAGTGCGATCCGGCACGCGTGCACATCGAGAAGCTCGGCATGAACGTGACGATCTGGCAGGCGCTGGCCGACTGGCTGGTCGCGGGTGCGGGCCGGCTCGAACGAATCGGCTACGACGCGCTGCGGATCAGCGCCGGGCAGCGCGACCGGCTGGTCGAGCAGACCCGGGCCGCGCGGCTGGAATGGGCGAGCCTCGTCGAGCGCGAGATCGACCGCGCGATCGCGCTGCCCGGCTGGGTGGTCGAGCGGCCGATCTTCGAGCTGCCGGAAGCCACGACCGGCGCGAGCGTCGCGCAGAACCTCGCCACGCTGAACGCGCGGCTCGCCGCGCACACCGGCTCGGCGCACGGCAAGACCGCGTTCTTCACCTGCGCATCGGACGACCTCGCGTATCTGCTGAACAGCCGCGGCTATCACATTCCGAATGCGTCGTCGCACCTGGGCTTCCTGTTCGCGATCGGCGAGCAGATTGCGCTGTTCCTGCCCGAAGGCTGCGACCGGTGCCCGGTCGAGCTGGCGTCGTATCCGGCGCTGCACGTGATCCGGCGCGACTTCGCCGAACTCGAGCGCTTCCTCGCGCCATGCGCGGTCGATCACGTGTGCTACGGCTTCGAATCGGTCAACTGCGCGCTCGTCGAGTCGGTGAGCCGCGTGTGGCCGCAGGCGCGCCACGCCGATTTCAATCCGGTCGAGGCGATGCGCGCCAGCAAGACGCCGGCGGTGCTCGACCGCTTCCGCGATGCGTTCGCGCGCAGTTCGGCGGCAATCGCCGAGACGATGCGCTGGGCGAAGGCCGGCGAGCCGGGACGAAACCCGACCGAATACGATCTCGCGCGCAGGATCAACGACGCGTACGGCGCACGCTCGGCGCTCGCGCTGACGTTCCCGTCGATCGCCGCGAACGGCGCGAACAGCGCGTTCGCGCACTACACGGCGGCGAGCGCCGACGTCGGGCTGACCGAAGGCGAACTGGTGCTGCTGGATAGCGGCGCGTACTACGACGCCGGCTTCGCGACGGACTGCACGCGCGTCGTGCTGCGCCGAACGCGGGCGGAGACGGTGGCGCAGCCGTGGCAGCGCGAGATCTACACCGTCGCGCTGAAGGCCTGCATCGAGGGGCTCGTCACGCGCTTCCCGAAAACGGCGACGGGCGACGACGTCGATGCGACCGTGCGGCAGGTATGCCGCGACCACGGCTACGATTTCGGTCATGGCACCGGGCACGGCGTCGGGATTCACGTGCACGAAGGCGGCGTGCGGTTCGCTCCGGGCGCGAAGTACGGGCTGGTGCCGAATGCGGTGATTTCGGTCGAACCGGGCATCTACGTGCCGGGCAAGGGCGGCGTGCGGATCGAGAACATCGTGATCGTGCACGCGGACGACGCGTCGGATACCGTCGCGTTCGAGAACATCGTGACGGTCGGCTACGACTGGGACCTGATCGATCTCGAACTGCTGGACGACGACGAGCGCGCTTATCTGCGCGACTACGAACGACTTTGCGTGGAACGCGGCACGCAGGTCACTGCATGTCCGCTGCTGTGAGGGGGGGAGTCAGGCGGGAGACGGCGCGCGGCGACTGGATCACCGCGCGGCCCGTTTGCGCATCGGCACGTCAGCGCATCAGCGCCGACACGCGCCCGTCGGGCCCGTAGACGCCGCTCGGCGCGGGCGCCGAGCGCAGCACCGCAAGCGCGCGCTCGTTGTAGTCCATCCGGATCCGGATCAGCATCCCGTTGTTCGCATTGGCCTGGCGCGCGCGTTCGGCGGCCTGCAGCAGCAACTGCCAGCGGCCGGCGAGGCGGGCATCGCGCTCGGCGGCCTGGTCCATCCCTTTCTTGCCGGCCGGAAAGCCGAGCGCGGACAACTGCGTGTCGCGCGTGCGTTCGAGCAGCGCGAGCCGGTCGAGCAGCGCGGTTTTCTTCTCGACGATGCCGGGCAGCATGTCGAGCGGCTCGGGAGTCGTCAGCGCCTTTTCCTCGTAGGCGAGCAGCGACGCGAACGCCTCGACCGTCGCGTGTTCGTCGTTGATCGTGGCCAGCAGCTCTTCTCTCATCGCGTCATGCTCGTCGCGCCGGCGCGCGTGTCGGCGCACCGGCAAACCGGGGGACCGGCCGGGGCGTGACAGGCCCCAATCCGGCTCAGTTGCCCTGCGGTCGCTGCTGTTGCAGCAGGTCGCGGGCGGTATTCAATACACCGTCGGCAATCTTGTTCACGTCGACCGTCAGCGTGCCGTTGTTCAGCGCGTCCTTGATCGACTGGACGAGTGCCGTGTCGATGTCGGCGTTGCCCGATGCCGACAGCGAGCGCAGCTGGCCGGACAGACCCGACAGGTTCACGGTCGTGTCGCCGCCGGTCGACCCTGCGTCGGCCGCCTGCGCGGACGTCGACGAAGCCGCGCCGGATTGCGCGCGGGTCGCGCCGTTGCCGGTCGGCGCAAGTGGGCTCGGGCTCGGGTTCGGAGTGGAGTCGATCTTCACGATGGGTTTCCTGTACGGTTTGACCCAGATAACGGCCGGGCCGGCCCGAACTTTAGCATCGCGAGCCCGAAATTCTTCGAATAAACAATTCTTTGCAATCTTGCGGGGTCATCCGTCCCTATAGCGGAATTTCCACGGTGCCGGCGTCCTTGACGATCGCCGTGACGATCTGGCCCGCCGCCATCCTGACCCGCACCGACTGGCCCGGCGCCGCATTCGCGAGCACGCTGCCTTCGGCCGAGATCGTGAAGCCGGGTCCGGCTGCCACCACCCGCACCGTCTGGCCGGCCGATACCGACGCCGCGCTCTTCAGCATGTCCTGGCGCAGCGGCAGCCCGGCCGAGATGCGGGCGAGCGCGGTTGCGCCGACCGCCTGCGCGGGATCGGTGATCACCGCGAGCGGCAGCACCGTCAGGTCGCCGTCGCGTGCGACGAGATCGGCCGCGGTGAGCGGCTCGCCGGGCGTGATCTGCCGCGCGGCCACGTAATAAGTGGCCTGCACCGTGACCTTCGCCTGCAGATAGACGGTCCACGGCCGCTCGCCCGCGCAGCGCACGCCCACCGTCGTGCGGCCCCACAGGCGCGCGCCGGTCGGCAGGAACGGTTCGAGCGTCGTGCACGCCGCGAGCCCGCGCGGAAACGCCGCCGCGACGGTCGCGGTGGTCTTGCCCGGCAGGCCGGCGATCTGCTGCTGCAGGAACGTGAGGGCCGTGCGCCGGATCGCTTCGGGGTCTTGCTGGCCCGGCAGCGGTGCGGGATGGGCCGCTGCCGCTGTAGCGGGCACCGCCGCGTTGGCGGCATTGGCGGAAGTCGCCGGCGCGCGCGGCGCCGTGGCGGCGCGTGCGGCGACCGCCGGCTGTCGCGCGAGCCGCGCCGCGTTCGATGCGGGCTCGGCCGTGCCGGCAACGACCGTCGCGACGCCGGCCGGATCGATGGCGCGCGGCGCGTTGCCATAACCGGCGTTCGCGCGGGCCGCCGCGTAGGTCGAGGCTGGCGGCGGGTTCGTTGCGACCGTCGCGCTACCCGGTTGCACCGCGTAGCCGGCCCCGGCCGCACCGGCCGTGCCGGGTGCCGGCCGGTAGGCATTTCCTGTCGTTTCGGGCGCGATGCCTGCCCCGGCGTCGGCATTCCCGACATTTCCGCCGAACTGCCCGCCGCTCGCCGCGTTCGCATGCGCGAGCGCGGTTTCGGCCGTCTCGCCGCGTCCGGGAATCACGATCGTCCCGTCGTCCGCGCGCGCGGCCGGCACGGCGAGCCAAAGCGCCGCGGCGAGCGCGAACGCACGCGGCACGCGTGTGCCGCGCCGGTTGTTCCCGCGAAGTGCGCTGCCTGTCATCGCCGTGTCCTCGATCCGTTGATCCGATTCGCATTCTAGGGAGCGGGGTCGCCGCGCAAACGATGAATAGAGGGGGCCTTTGCCGCGTTATTCGCCCGATTGCCGGTTGCGCGCGCGGCCTACCATCGCTGTCATGGAAAAAAGCCCCTTGGGTCGCCATCCGGCCCGACGGGCGTGCAGCGCTTCATACGGAGAGACGCACACATGCTGGACAAACTCGATGCCGAATTCGCGTTCGGCCGGCAGGCGCTCGACGTGCGCGCCTACCGGCAGGAACTGCTGTCGTCGAACATCGCGAACGCCGACACGCCCGGCTACCAGGCCCGCGACGTCAATTTCGCGTCGACGCTCGCGCGCTCGCTGAAGCAGGCCGACGGCGGCGTCGTACCGGACAACGCCGCGCAGCTGCCGATGGCGCAGCCGGCCGGCGTGACGAGCGGGATGACGATGGTGTCCACGGCGCCTGGTCACATGGCCGGCGCCGCGAAACTGATTCCGACCGGCGGCCCGGCCGACGACTACGGCCGCGCGCAGTACCGGATGCCGCTGCAGCCGTCGCTCGACGGCAACACGGTCGATCTCGACGTCGAGCGCGTGCAGTTCGCGGACAACGCGCTGCACTACGAAACCGGGATGACCGTGATGACCCAGCAGATCAAGGCGATGATCGCCGCGATCTCGACGAACTCGTAAGCGCGCGCCGCTCGCGCACCCGAACAAGGAGCCTCCATGCCCTCGTTGATGAACATCTTCGGCGTCGCCGGTTCGGCGCTGTCCGCGCAGTCGCAGCGCCTGAACGTCACCGCGTCGAACCTCGCGAACGCCGACAGCGCGACCGGCCCCGACGGCAAGCCGTACAAGGCCAAGCAGGTCGTGTTCGAAACCGACCCGCTCGGCGGCGTGCGCACCGCGTCCGGCCAGGGCGTGGGAGGCGTGCGCGTGTCGAAGGTGGTGGACGATCCGTCGCCGATGAAGTCGACCTACGACCCGGCGAACCCGGCCGCCGACGCGAACGGCTACGTGCAGATGCCGAACGTCGACCCGGTGCAGGAAATGGTGAACATGATTTCGGCGTCGCGCTCGTACCAGGCGAACGTCGAGACCCTGAACACCGCGAAGACGCTGATGCTCAAGACGCTGACGATCGGCTCCTGAGCCGCGCGCGACCTTACAGACCCGACAGTTCCGACAGAAGGCCACCCAGGATGACATCCTCCAGCACGACGATCGGCGGCAACGGCACCAACGTGTCGACGTTGCCGACCGACACGATGAACACCAACAACGTGTCGAGCACCGGCACGTCGGCGAGCGACCTGCAGTCGACGTTCCTGACGCTGCTCGTCACGCAGTTGCAGAACCAGGATCCGACGAGCCCCGTCGACAGTTCGCAGATGACGTCGCAGCTCGCGCAGATCAACACGGTGAGCGGCATCGCGCAGCTGAACACGTCGCTCACGTCGCTGTCGACGCAACTCGCGGCCGGCCAGCAGACGCAGGCCGCACTGCTGATCGGCACGAACGTGCTCGCGCCCGGCAACAGCGTCGCGGTGAAGGGCGGCGCGGCGTCGCCGTTCGGCGTGTCGCTCGCGAACGACGTGTCGAACCTGACCCTCACCGTGAAGAACAGCTCGGGCGTAGTCGTCAACACGATCAACGCGGGCGCGCAGTCGGCCGGCACGGTGCCGTTCAACTGGACACCGACCGACGCGGCGGGCAACACGCTGCCCGATGGCGCGTACACGGTCAGCGCGACGTACACCGACAGCACCGGCACGCAGCAGAGCGCGACGACGCTCGCGGCCGCGCAGGTGCAAAGCGTGATCAAGCAGGCGGACGGGACCGCCGGGCTCATGCTGTCGAACGGCACGACCGTGGGGCTTACCCAGGTCGCGTCGATCTACCCGAACACCACGTCGTCCGCGTCGTCGTCCGGCGGCGCCACAACCAACTAATCCAGATTTCTCGAAACGGAGACCGAAATGGGTTATCAACAGGGGCTGAGCGGCCTCGCCGGCGCATCGAACGCGCTCGACGTGATCGGCAACAACATCGCGAACGCGAACACGGTCGGCTTCAAGTCGAGCACCGCGCAGTTTGCCGACGTGTACGCGAACTCGATCGCGACGTCGCTCAACACGCAGATCGGGATCGGCACGTCGCTCGCGTCGGTGCAGCAGCAGTTCAGCCAGGGCGCGATCAATACGACGAGCTCGTCGCTCGACGTCGCGATCAACGGCAACGGCTTCTTCCAGATGTCGAACAACGGCGTGATGACGTACACGCGCGACGGCACGTTCCAGCGCGACAAGAACGGCTACATCGTCAATGCGCAGGGCATGAACCTGATGGGCTATGCCGCCGACAAGAACGGCGTGATCAACACGTCGCAGACGGTGGCGCTGCAGGCGCCGACGACCAACATCGCGCCGACCGCGACGACCCGGATCTCCGCCCAGTTCAACCTGAACTCGCAGGACACGACGCCGGCGAAATCGCCGATCGATCCGTCGGACAACACGACGTACAACTACTCGACGTCGATCCAGGTGTACGACTCGCTCGGCGGCTCGCAGGCCGTCAGCATGTACTTCGTGAAGTCGGACGCCGGCACGTGGGAAGCCTACGCGGGCGTGCAGGGCAGCACCCCGACGGATCTTGGCACGGTCACGTTCGACTCGTCGGGCGCGATCCAGGGCACGACGACGGGCACGCCGGCCACGCCGACCGCGTCGATCGGCCAGTTCCAGTTCACCGTGCCGAACACGGACGGCTCGGCGACGCCGCAGACCATGACGCTCGACCTGACCGGCACCACGCAGTACGGCGGCAAGGACGGCGTGAACAACCTCGCGCAGGACGGCTACGCGAGCGGCACGCTGACGACCTACTCGATCGGCACCGACGGCAAGCTGACCGGCAACTACTCGAACGGCCAGACGGCGGTGCTCGGCCAGATCGCGCTCGCGAACTTCAACAACCCGAACGGGCTGATCAACCTCGGCGGCAACCAGTATGCGGAAAGCGCCGAGTCGGGCGTGCCGCAGATCTCCGCGCCGGGCACCACGAACCACGGTTCGCTGCAGGGCAGCGCGCTCGAGAACTCGAACGTCGACCTGACGTCGGAGCTGGTCAACCTGATCACCGCGCAGCGCAACTACCAGGCGAACGCGCAGACGATCAAGACGCAGCAGACCGTCGACCAGACGCTCATCAACCTGTAACGCGCGGATAACCGGCAGCCATGGACCGACTGATCTACACGGCGATGACGGGCGCGTCGCAGTCGCTCGACCAGCAGGCGATCGTCGCGAACAACCTCGCGAACGCATCGACGACGGGTTTTCGCGCGCAGCTCGCGACCTACCGCGCGGTGCCGATGAATTTCGGCGACGGCGGCACGGTCGATCCGGCGACGACCCGCACCTACGTGCTGGCGTCGACGCCCGGCGCGGATTTCGCGCCGGGCCCGATCACGCGCACCGGCAATCCGCTCGACGTCGCGGTGCAGGGCCCCGGCTGGCTGTCGGTGCAGACGGCCGACGGCGGCGAGGCGTACACGCGCGCGGGCAACCTGCACGTCGATGAAAACGGCCAGCTCGTGAACGCGAGCAACCTGCCGGTGGTCGGCAACGGCGGCCCGATCTCGGTGCCGCCGAACGCCGAAGTGACGATCGGCAAGGACGGTACGGTGTCCGCGCTGATGCCGGGCGACCCGCCGACGGCGGTCGCGATCGTCGACCAGATGAAGCTCGTCAATCCCGATCCGGCCACGCTCGCGCGCGGCAACGACGGGTTGTTCCGCACCGCCGACGGCAATCCGGCCGACGCCGACCCGAACGTGGTCGTCACGCCGAATTCGCTCGAAGGCAGCAACGTGAACCCGGTGACCGCGATGGTCGCGATGATCGACAACGCGCGGGCGTTCCAGCTGCAGTCCAAGCTGATCCAGACGGCCGACCAGAACGAGCAGTCGGCGAACCAGCTGCTCAACTTCAGCTGAGCGGCACGGTCCGCGCTACCAGGAGAGGATTCAACATGAACCGTTCGCTCTACATTGCAGCCACCGGCATGAATGCGCAGCAGGCGCAGATGGACGTGATCTCGAACAACCTCGCGAACACCAGCACGAACGGCTTCAAGGCGTCGCGCGCGGTGTTCGAGGATCTGCTGTACCAGACGATCCGCCAGCCGGGCGCGAACTCGACGCAGCAGACCGAACTGCCGTCGGGCTTGCAGCTCGGCACCGGCGTGCAGCAGGTCGCGACCGAGCGCCTGTACACGCAGGGCAGCCTCACGCAGACCGGCAACTCGAAGGACGTCGCGATCAACGGCGCGGGCTTCTTCCAGGTGCTGATGCCGGACGGCACGAACGCCTACACGCGCGACGGCTCGTTCCAGACCAACGCGCAGGGCCAGCTCGTCACGTCGAGCGGCTACCAGGTCCTGCCGGCGATCACGGTGCCGCAGAACGCGACGTCGCTGACGATCGGCAAGGACGGCGTCGTGTCGATCACGCAGGCGGGTTCGACCAACGCGGTGCAGATTGGCTCGCTGCAGATCGCCACCTTCATCAACCCGGCCGGCCTCGAGGCGAAGGGCGAGAACCTGTTCGCCGAAACGACGTCGTCGGGTGCGCCGAACGTGTCGCAGCCGGGGCTGAACGGCGCGGGCTCGCTCAACCAGGGCTATGTCGAGGCGTCGAACGTGAACGTCGTGCAGGAGCTCGTCAACATGATCCAGACCCAGCGTGCATACGAGATCAACAGCAAGGCCGTGACGACGTCCGACCAGATGCTGCAGACCGTCACGCAGATGAAGAGTTAACCGGAAAGTCCCGTCGTTGCCATGAAGCAGGTTCGTCTCCTCCCGTCAGCTACCGTCCGCGCCGCGTGCGCGGTCGCGGTGGCCGCGCTCGCCGGCTGCGCGCAGATTCCGCACGATCCGATCATCCAGCAGCCGATGACCGCCCAGCCGCCGATGCCGATGTCGATGCAGGCGCCCGGCTCGATCTACAACCCGGGATACGCGGGCCGGCCGCTGTTCGAGGATCAGCGCCCGCGCAACATCGGCGACATCCTGACGATCGTGATCGCCGAGAACATCAACGCGACCAAGTCGTCGGGCGCGAACACCAACCGGCAGGGCAATACCGACTTCAACGTGCCGACCGCCGGCTTCCTCGGCGGGCTGTTCTCGAAGGCGAACCTGTCGGCGAGCGGCGACAACAAGTTCGCGGCGACGGGCGGCGCGAGCGCGGCGAACACGTTCAACGGCACGATCACGGTGACCGTCACCAACGTGCTGCCGAACGGCAACCTCGTCGTGAGCGGCGAGAAGCAGATGCTGATCAACCAGGGGAACGAATTCGTGCGTTTCTCGGGCGTCGTGAATCCGAACACGATCTCGGGCGCGAACTCCGTGTACTCGACGCAGGTCGCCGACGCGCGGATCGAATATTCGGCGAAGGGCTACATCAACGAAGCCGAGACGATGGGCTGGCTGCAGCGCTTTTTCCTCAACATCGCACCGTGGTGATGACGATGCAGCACACCGTATTTCGTCGCCTGTCCGCCAGCCTGCCGCGCCGCGCGCATGGCATCGTGCGGATCGCCGCCGCGTTCGCGCTCGCCGCGTGCGCGTTCGGCGCCGCGCCGGCGCACGCCGAGCGCCTGAAGGACCTCGTGCAGATCCAGGGCGTGCGCGACAACCCGCTGATCGGCTATGGCCTCGTCGTCGGTCTCGACGGCACGGGCGACCAGACGATGCAGACGCCGTTTACCACGCAGACGCTCGCGAACATGCTCGCGAACCTCGGCATCTCGATCAACAACGGTTCGGCGAACGGCGGTGCGTCGTCGCTGAACAACATGCAGTTGAAGAACGTCGCGGCCGTGATGGTGACGGCCACGCTGCCGCCGTTCGCGCGGCCGGGCGAGGCGCTCGACGTGACCGTGTCGTCGCTCGGCAACGCGAAGAGCCTGCGCGGCGGCACGCTGCTGCTCACGCCGCTGAAGGGCGCGGACGGGCAGGTGTATGCGCTCGCGCAGGGCAACATGGCGGTGGGCGGCGCGGGCGCGAGCGCGAACGGCAGCCGCGTGCAGGTGAATCAGCTCGCGGCCGGCCGGATCGTCGGCGGCGCGATCGTCGAGCGTTCGGTGCCGAATGCGATCGCGCAGATGCACGGCGCGTTGCAACTGCAGCTGAACGACATGGATTACGGCACCGCGGAGCGGATCGTGTCCGCGGTCAACGCGAACTTCGGCCCCGGAACCGCGACCGCGCTCGACGGCCGTACGATCCAGCTCGCGGCGCCGGTCGACTCCGCGCAGCAGGTCGCGTTCATGGCGCGCCTGCAGAATATCGACGTGAGCCCGGACCGGGCCGCCGCGAAGGTGATCCTGAACGCGCGCACCGGCTCGATCGTGATGAACCAGATGGTCACGCTGCAAAGCTGCGCGGTCGCGCACGGCAACCTGTCGGTGGTCGTCAACACGCAGCCGGTGGTGTCGCAGCCGGGGCCGTTCTCGAGCGGGCAGACCGTGGTCGCGCAGCAGTCGCAGATCCAGCTGAAGCAGGACAACGGTGCGCTGAAGATGGTGACGGCCGGCGCGAACCTCGCCGACGTCGTGAAGGCGCTGAACACGCTCGGCGCGACGCCGGCGGACCTGATGTCGATCCTGCAGGCGATGAAGGCGGCCGGTGCGCTGCGCGCGGACCTGGAGATCATCTAAATGGCAGCGAACCTTCCGAACGCGAACGACCTCACGCAGCGTTTCGCGCTCGACGTGCAGGGCTTCGACGCGCTGCGCGCGCAGGCGAAGCAGTCGCCGCAGGCCGGCGCGAAGGCGGTCGCCGGGCAGTTCGACGCGATGTTTACGCAGATGATGCTCAAGAGCATGCGTGATGCGACGCCCGACGGCGGGCTGCTCGATTCGCACACGTCGAAGATGTACACGTCGATGCTCGACCAGCAACTCGCGCAGCAGATGTCGAAGCGCGGGATCGGCGTCGCCGACGCGCTGATGAAGCAACTGCTGCGCAACGCGGGGCAGGGGGCGGGCAGCGACTCGGCGGCCGACGCCGGCGCGGCCGGGCTGGGCTCGTCGGGTAACGAAGGCAGCCTCGCCGCGATGAGCGCGATGGCCCGGGCCTACGCGAACGCGGCGAACAACGGCGCGCTCGCCGGCTCGCGCGGCTACTCGGCCGGCAGCGCGCTGACGCCGCCGCTGAAGGGCGCGAGCGGTGTGCAGAACGCCGACGCATTCGTCGACCGGCTCGCCGGGCCGGCGCAGGCGGCGAGCGCGACCACCGGAATCCCGGCGCGCTTCATCGTCGGCCAGGCCGCGCTCGAATCGGGCTGGGGCAAGCGCGAGATCCGCGCGAGCGACGGCTCGACCAGCTACAACGTGTTCGGCATCAAGGCGAACAAGGGCTGGACGGGCCGCACGGTGTCGGCGCTGACGACCGAATACGTGAACGGCACGCCGCGCCGCGTCGTCGCGAAGTTCCGCGCGTATGATTCGTACGAGCATGCGATGACCGACTACGCGAACCTGCTGAAGAACAATCCGCGCTACGCGGGCGTGCTGAGCGCGAGCCGCAGCGTCGAGGGCTTTGCTCACGGGCTGCAGAAGGCCGGTTATGCGACCGACCCGAATTATGCGAAGAAGCTGATCTCGATCATGCAGCAGATCGGCTGAGCGGGCGCGGCGTGCCGGAACCGGCCTGCCTCCCGCTCGTCGTTCTTCGGACCGCGCCCGGCTCCCCGCCGCGCGCGGTTTCAACGTTTGCGCGAAAAAAAGCGGCAATTCGATCTAAACTTTCGTTGAGCACTGCCGCTAAGTGTGTGAGACCAGCAACCGGGCCCATGTTCTGGCCCGACTTTACTGCGTACCGGTTGCCCCGGGCGCCCAAGACAAGAAAACCGGCTAGCCATGAATATCGAAACGTCGTCTGCTCCGAGTCAGGATGCAGGCCACTCCGGGCCCGATTACGCCCGCCGCAATCCGCTGGAGATCGGCGTGCAGCTGCGCAACCTCGTGAACCGCGGCGATTTCCTGACCGTCCAGTATCCGGGCGGCCAGCTTGTCACGCGCCTGCTCGAAGTCGATGTCGGCGCGCGCACGTTCACGTTCGACTGGGGCGCGCTGTCCGAGCAGAACGCCGGCATTCTCGCCGCGTCGCACTGCACGTTCTCGGCGGCGCCGGACGGCGTGCGTGTCGAATTCACCACGGGCACGCCGCGCGAGACGCGCTACGAGGGGCTGCCCGCGTTCGTCGCCGATTTCCCCGACGTGCTCGTGTGCATCCAGCGCCGCGAGTATTTTCGTGTCGATGCGCCGGTGATCGATCCGTTCCTGTGCCGCGGCAAGCTGCCGGACGGCGAGGGCTTCGTGTTCGAGGTGCACAACCTGTCGCTCGGCGGCGTCGGCCTGCGCACGGCCGACGAGCGCGTCGAGGCGCTCGAGGTCGGCACGCTGCTGCCGGAGGTCGAGCTCGAATTGACCGGTCACGGCAGGCTGTCGCTCGACCTTTGCCTCGTGTCGCAGCGTTCGACCCAGATGCCGAACGGCTCGCGGCGCTACCAGCTCGGCTTTCGCTTCATGTCGTTGCCGGGCAGCGCGGAGAACACGCTGCAGCGCCTGATCACGCAGCTCGAAATGAAGCGCCGCTCGCTCGCGCGGGCCTGACGCGCGCACTGCCGGCCCCCCGCGCGGGCCGCTTTCACGCCGGGCGCTTCCAGGGGCCGCCCGTCTTCCCGAACGCGACGCGCGCCTGCGCGTCGCGCGTGCATTTTTTCCTCAATTTTTCCGCTCGGCGGCCGTTATACCGGGAGTCACGCAACCCGGCGGCCGCAGCCCGGCCGGCCCATCAGGATCGCGCATGTCCAACTCTCTCTTGAACCTCGGCGTCAGCGGCCTGAATGCCGCACTCTGGGGCCTCACGACGACCGGCCAGAACATCAGCAATGCCGCGACGCCGGGCTATTCGGTCGAGCGCCCGGTGTATGCCGAGGCGAGCGGCCAGTACACGTCGAGCGGCTACCTGCCGCAGGGCGTGAACACCGTCACCGTGCAGCGGCAGTACAGCCAGTACCTGAACGACCAGCTGAACAGCGCACAGTCGCAAAGCGGCGCGCTGTCGACCTGGTACTCGCTCGTCGCGCAGCTGAACAACTACGTCGGCAGCCCGACGGCGGGGATCTCGACCGCGATCACCAACTACTTCACCGGGCTGCAGGGCGTCGCGAACAATGCGTCCGACCCGTCGGTGAGGCAGACCGCGATGAGCAACGCGCAGACGCTGGCCGACCAGATCACGGCGGCCGGCCAGCAGTACGACGCGCTGCGCCAGAGCGTGAATACGCAGCTCACCAGCACGGTGTCGCAGATCAACACGTACACCGCGCAGATCGCGCAGCTGAACCAGCAGATCACGGCCGCGAACAGCCAGGGGCAGCCGCCGAACCAGTTGATGGACCAGCGCGATCTCGCGCTGTCGAACCTGTCGAGCCTCGCCGGCGTGCAGGTGGTGCGCAACGACAGCGGCTACAGCGTGTTCCTCGCGGGCGGCCAGCCGCTCGTCGTCGCCGACAAGAGCTATCAGCTCGCGACCGTGACGTCGTCGTCCGATCCGAGCGAGCTGACCGTCGTGTCGCAGGGCATCGCCGGCGCGAATCCGCAGGGCCCGAACCAGACGCTGCCCGATTCGTCGTTGTCGGGCGGCACGCTCGGCGGCCTGCTCGCGTTCCGCAACCAGACGCTCGACCCGGCGCAGGCGCAGCTCGGCGCGATCGCCACCAGCTTCGCCGCGCAGGTCAACGGGCAGAACGCGCTCGGCGTCGACCTGTCGGGCATGCCGGGCGGCAAGCTGTTCACGATCCCGGACCCGGCCGTCTACGCGAACCAGGGCAATACGGGCAATGCGTCGCTGAGCGTGTCGTTCGCCAATGCGTCGCAACCGACCACGAGCGACTACACGCTGTCGTACGACGGCACGAACTACACGCTGACCGATCGCGCGAGCGGCACGGTGGTCGGCCAGTCGACGTCGATGCCGGCATCGATCGGCGGCCTGGACTTCTCGTTCGCGAACGGCACGCAGATGAATGCCGGCGACCAGTTCACCGTGCTGCCGACGCGCGGCGCGCTGGACGGCTTCGCCCTCGCGACGTCGAGCGGCTCGGCGATCGCGGCCGCGTCGCCGGTGGTGGCGTCGGCCGCCACGACGAACTCGGGCAGCGCCACCATCACGCAGGGCGGGGTGAGCGCCGGCTACCAGGTGCCGTCGACCACGCTGACCTACGACGCGGCGAGCAAGTCGCTGTCGGGCTTCCCGGCCGGCACCACGGTGACGATCGGGAGCACGCCGCCCCAGACGGTGGCGATTGCCGACGGGACGACGCAGGTGCCGTACGACCCGTCCGTGGGCGCGACGCTGACGATGTCGGGCACCGCGCAGGGCGCGATGAACGGCGTGACCGTGTCGCTGGCGGGCACGCCGGCGGACGGCGATTCGTTCAAGATCGGGCCTTACGCGGGCGGCACGAACGACGGTTCCAACGCGCTTGCGCTGTCGCAGATCGTCAGCACGAAATCGTTCGGCAACGGCTCGACCACGCTGACCGGCGCATACGCCGGCTACGTGAACGGCATCGGCAACTCGGCGAGCCAGCTGAAGTCGTCGAGTGCCGCGCAGACTTCGCTCGTCGGCCAGATCACGACCGCGCAGCAGTCGGTGTCGGGCGTGAACCAGAACGAGGAAGCGGCGAACCTGATGCAGTACCAGCAGCTCTACCAGGCCAACGCGAAGGTCATCCAGACGGCCGCGACGCTGTTCCAGACCGTGCTCGGCCTGTTCAACTGATTCCGGGGATCGAAGCGATGCGGATTTCCACTTCCCAGTTTTACCAGCTCAACGTCGCGCAGATGAGCGACCAGCAGGCGCAGCTCGCGCAGCTGTACCAGCAGATTTCGAGCGGCGTGAGCCTGTCCACGCCGGCCGACAACCCGCTCGGCGCCGCGCAGGCGGTGCAGCTGTCGATGAGCTCGGCGACGCTGTCGCAGTACGCCACGAACCAGAACGTCGCGCTGTCGTCGCTCCAGAAGGAAGACCAGACGCTGACGAGCGTGAACAACCTGCTGAACAGCATGCATACGGTCGTCATGCAGGCCGGCGACGGCTCGCTGTCCGACAGCGACCGATCGGCGCTTGCGACGCAGCTGCAAGGCTATCGCGACCAGCTGATGACGCTCGCGAATACCGCGGACGGCGCGGGCAACTATCTGTTCGCGGGCACGCAGTCGACGTCGGCGCCGTTCTCGAACGCGCCGGGCGGCGGCGCGGTGTACAGCGGCGACAGCGGCACGCGCGAGGTGCAGATCGCCGACACGCGCTCGATTTCGCAGAGCGACAGCGGTGCCAGCGTGTTCATGTCGGTGCCGATGCTCGGCAGCCAGCCGGTGCCGGCCGCCGGCACGGGCGCGACGGGCACGGGCAATACCGGCACCGGCACGATCGGCGCGGTGTCGATCACGAACCCGGCGGCGGCGACCAACGGTCACGCGTTCACGATCACGTTCGGCGGCACGGCGGATGCGCCGACCTATACGGTGACCGACAACACGATCGGGCCGTCGAGCGAGACCCAGCCGCAACCGTATTCGGAAGGCGGCGCGATCGCGCTCGGCAACGGCCTGACGGTGCCGGTGTCGGGTACGCCGGCAGCGGGCGACACGTTCACCGTCACGCCCGCGCCGCAGGCCGGCACCGACGTGTTCGCCACGCTCGACACGATGATCGCCGCGCTGAAGACGCCGGTCGGCAGCGATACGTCCGCGGCGGCCGCGCTCTCGAACACGATGACGACCGGCACGACGAAGCTGAACAACACGATGACGAACATTCTCACCGTGCAGGCGTCGGTCGGCGGCCGCGAGCAGGAAATCCAGGCGATGCAGGCGGTGAACCAGAACAATTCGCTGCAGGTCACCAACGACCTGTCGGATCTGACGAGCACCAACATGGTGTCGACGATCAGCCAGTTCCTGCAGATGCAGAACGCGCTGTCGGGCGCGCAAAAGGCCTACGCGCAACTGCAGAACCTGTCGCTGTTCCAGTACATCAATTCTTGATGCCCGCGGCGACCGGCTCGATGTGAGTGCACGCTTACGTTGCGCGGCGCATCGGCCGGCAGCCATCGGCAGCCGCTGGTCACCGGCGCAAGCCCGCGGCCCCGCCCGCCACGCATGCTCCGGCAGGTACGACCGTTGCGTCGACGGGTTCGCGCTTGCCAGCCCCATTTCCGCTCCGTAAACTCGCGCCAGATTCCAGACCGGCGCACCGTCCGCAGCCGGCGATCGACAGGAGCCCTTTTCCCCATGTCCGATTCCTACTTCCCGCGCTGGCGGGTGCAATCGACCGGCGCGGCATCGCGCGTGGTCGGCACTGACGAGCGCCTGGCGTGGCCGCAGATGGTCGCGATGGGCGTGCAGCACGTCGTCGCGATGTTCGGCTCGACCGTACTCGCGCCGTTGCTGATGGGCTTCGACCCGAACCTGTGCATCTTCATGTCGGGCATCGGCACGCTGCTGTTCTTCGTGCTGGTCGGCGGCCGCGTGCCGAGCTACCTCGGCTCGAGCTTCGCGTTCATCGGCCTGGTGATCGCGGTGACCGGCTACGGCGGCAGCGGCCCGAATCCGAACATCCCGGTCGCGCTCGGCGGGATCATCGCGTGCGGCGTCGTGTACGTCGCGCTCGGCGCGTTGGTGCAGGCGATCGGCACGCGCTGGATCGAGACGCTGATGCCGCCCGTCGTTACCGGCGCGGTGGTCGCGGTGATCGGGCTGAACCTCGCGCCGATCGCGGTCAAGGGCGTGTCGGCATCGACCTTCGAGTCGGTGATGGCGCTCGTCACGGTGCTGTGCGTGGGCGGCGTCGCGGTGTTCGCGCGCGGGATGATGCAGCGCCTGCTGATCCTCGTCGGGCTCGTGATCGCGTACGTGATCTATGCGGTCGCGACCAACGGGATGGGCCTCGGCAAGCCGATCGATTTCGCGATCGTCGCGCATGCCGCGTGGTTCGGCGTGCCGAGCTTCCGCACGCCGGTCTTCGATCCGCACGCGATGCTGATGCTTGCGCCGATCGCGGTGATCCTGGTCGCGGAGAACCTCGGCCACATCAAGGCGGTCAGCGCGATGACGGGGACCAACCTCGACCGCTACGTCGGCCGCGCGTTCATCGGCGACGGGCTCGCGACGATCGTGTCGGGCAGCGTCGGCGGCACGGGCGTGACGACCTACGCGGAGAACATCGGCGTGATGGCCGTCACGCGGATCTATTCGACACTGGTGTTCGCGATCGCCGCGCTGATCGCGATCGGGCTCGGCTTCTCGCCGAAGTTCGGCGCGGTGATCCAGACGATTCCGGGCCCGGTGCTCGGGGGCGTGTCGATCGTCGTGTTCGGGCTGATCGCGGTGACGGGGGCGCGGATCTGGGTCGTCAACAAGGTCGACTTCTCCGACAACCGCAACCTCATCGTCGCGGCCGTCACGCTCGTGCTCGGCGCGGGCGACTTCTCGCTGAAGATCGGCGGCTTCGGGCTCGGCGGGATCGGCACCGCGACGTTCGGCGCGATCATCCTGTACGCGATCCTGCGCAAGGAGCAGGAACCGGGCCCCGTGGTCTGAACGAAAGCGGGCGGTGCAACGCCGCCCGCGGTCGTACGCGGCGCTTATGCGCCGGTATTCGACTGCGCCTGCAGCCACGCGCAGAACTGCGCGACGAGCGGATCGTCGGCCGGCGCGCGCGGCGCGATCCACCAGTAGCTGCGCGTCGCGATGCGCGGCCCGTCGAGCGGCATCACCAGCCGCCCGCTCGCGAGCTCGTCGTCGATCAGCGGCAGCGGGCCGAGCGCGACGCCCAGCCCGTCGACGGCCGCCTGCAGCGCCAGATAGAAGTGGTCGAACGACTGCCGCTTGCGCCCCTTCATCGTCGCGCCAGCCGCCGCGAACCAGTCGCGCCAGCCTTCCGGGCGCGTATCCGAATGCAGCAGCACGTGCCGCGCGAGATCGTCCGCGCGGGTAATCGGCGCGCGCCTGAGCAGCGCGGGGCTGCAGACCGGGATCACGCTTTCGTCGAGAAAGTGACCGCTCGTGCAGTTCGGCCAGTGGCCGGGGCCGCGGCGGATCGCGACGTCGAAGCCGTCGAGCGCGTCGAGCGGCGCATTCGACGTGGACAGCTTCAGCTCGACGTTCGGCACGTCGCGCTGGAACCGCGACAGGCGCGGCAGCAGCCATTTCATCGCGAAGGTCGGCAGCGCATTGATGCGCAGCACGCGCGCCGCGCCCGTATTGCGCAGCTGCTCGGTGGCGAGCGCGATGCTGTCGAACGCGGCGCGCACGGTGTCGAGATAGCGGCGGCCCTCGTCGGTGAGCTTCACGCGCTTGCCGTAGCGATGGAACACCGGCTTGCCGAGCCATGCCTCGAACCCGGCGATTTGCCGGCTGATGGCACCATGAGTCACATGCAGCTCGTCGCCGGCAGCGCTGAAGCTCTCGTGTCGTGCCGCTGCTTCAAAGGCCCGAAGCGCGGAAAAGGGTGGGAGATCGCGTGCCATGCTTGTGATTCTAGATCACAAGGGTGCGCCGATAAAATCGTTTTGCCGGGATCCTGAACGGCGGTAACCTCGGGGCACCGTTTGATGAGGATCCCCATGCAATCCGTTTCTCCTCCGCCTGCCGCATCGCCTCGCCAGGTCGGCCTCGCCGAGCTGTTTTCCGGTTTCCTGTCGCTCGGCCTGATGTCGTTCGGCGGCGCGCTGCCGTTCGCGCGGCGCACGCTCGTCGAGCAGCGCAAGTGGCTTTCCGCCGACGAATTCACCGATCTGCTCGGCTTGTGCCAGTTCCTGCCGGGCGGCAACGTGATCAACCTGTCGGTCGCCGTCGGCATGCGCTTTCGCGGCGTCGCGGGCGCGTTCGCCGGCATTCTCGGGCTGATCGCGGGGCCGACGCTCGTCGTCGTCGCGCTCGGCGTGCTGTACGCGAAGACGCAGGGCGATCCGCGCGTGCAGCACCTGTTCGGCGGGCTCGCCGCCGCGGCCGCGGGCCTGCTCGTCGCGATGGCCGTGAAGGTCCTGAAGCCGCTGCGCCACGCGCGCGCGGCGGCCGGCATCGCGGCGCTGTCGTTCGTCGCGATCGCGGTGCTGCGCATTCCGCTGCTGGCCGCGATGCTGGTGCTGACGCCTGCAAGCATCTGGCTCGCGTCGCGACGCCGCGACACGCCGGCGCCGCAGCGCGCCGCCGCACGCGACGGAGGCCGCTCGTGAACGACACGCTGATCGCCATCGCGACGATTTTCAGCCAGCTGTCGCTGCTTGCGTTCGGCGGCGGCAACACGATCCTGCCGGAGATGCAGCGGCAGGTGGTCGACGTGCATCACTGGATGAGCGCGCACGAATTCACCGCGCTGTTCGCGCTCGCGCAGGCGGCGCCGGGGCCGAACATGATGATCGTGTCGCTGGTCGGCTGGCACGTGGCCGGCTGGGCCGGGCTGCTCGTCGCGTCGATCGCGAAGTTCGGGCCGTCGTCGCTCGTCACCGTGCTCGCGCTGCATGCGTGGGAGCGCTTTCGCGACCGGCCGTGGCGCCGCTACGTGCAGCAGGGGATGATGCCGGTGACGGCCGGGCTCGTCGCGGCCAGCGCGGTGCTGATTTCGGAAGCGTCGAACCGCACGGCGATCCAGTGGGGCATCACGGCTGCGTGTGCGATGCTCGCGTGGCGCACGCGCATCCATCCGCTGTGGCTGCTCGCGGCCGGCGCGCTGGTCGGGCTCACCGGCATCGGACAGTGAGCGCCGGGGCGGCCGGTGCCGGGCACGACGGCCACTACGGCGCCGCCGGCTGGTCGCTGTTCACGAGGCCGAGCAGCCGGCCGCGCTCGGCGCTGATGTCGTTCGTCGGCGTCGGCCAGTCCACGATGTAACCGGCTTCGAGCGCATCACGCATGATCGCGTCGTAGTCGGCCTTGCCCAGCCTGTCGCTGCCGCGCAATGCGTGCGCCACTTCGTGCTTGAGCTTCGGCGTGAACGACGGATAGGCCGCCACCAGCGCCGCATACTGGCGCGCATCGATCTCGCCCGATTCGCGGTTGAACGCCCAGACGGCTACCAGCACGATCGCGACGAACGGGATCACGGTGAAGCGCAGGAAAAACTTCGCGGGTGTCATGTCATTCGACGGCGGGTTGAGAGGGCGCGGCAGAGGCTGCTTGCGGCCGGCCGGTATACTCGGCCGGTCTTCCGGCTGCGCCGGCCGGATGCCGGCGCAGCCGGCACGCGTGCGGCCGATGCGCGCCCGACGCCAGGCATTATATTGGCGCGGCGCGCGGGACTGCGCAGTGGCCGCGCGGGACGGGCAACGCCCGGCGCCGGCCGGGATCGATGACGGAATCGGTGAATCACGCGCCGCCGGCCGCGCGCGGCCGGGCGGCGCGCCACACGGGAGGATCGATGGATCTCGACGGCGCGAGCCGCAACCTCACTGTCGCCGCGCTGCTGACGCTGTCCGGCGGCTATCTCGATGCGTACACGTACGTCGGCCACGGGCACGTGTTCGCGAACACGATGACCGGCAACGTCGCACTGCTCGGCATCAACCTGTCGGCCGGCGAATGGGCGGCCGCACTCCATCATGTGCCGCCGCTCGGCGGCTTCGTGGTCGCGGTGTTCGTCGCGCACCTGCTTGGTCTTGCCGCGCAGCGCGGCTGGATGCGGCACACGGCGTTCGCGAGCCTGCTCGTCGAGATCGCGTTTCTCGGCCTTGCCGCGAGCGGGCTCGTCGGCGCATCGAGCGCGTGGCTGATTCCGGGCATCTCGTTCGTCGCGACGTTGCAGACGCTGTCGTTCACCCATCTCGAAGAACTGTCGTACACGTCGGTGATGACGACCGGCAACCTCCGGCGCGCCGCGCAGAAACTGTTCGTCGGACTGATCCCGCGCTACGACGCGGGCGCGCTGCACGACTCGGCGCTGCTCGCGACGATCAGCTTCTGCTTCCTGGCCGGTGCGGTGCTCGGCGGCCTCGTAACGCGGCTCGTGCCGGAAGTCGCGTTGTGGGGCGCCGTGTTGCTGCTCGTCGGCGCGTTCGCGGAAATCGTGCGGCGGGCGCGGCGGCGCGCGGGCGATGACGGTGGCGGCAGTAGCAGCGGAGACGGCAGCGGCGCTAAAGGCGGTGACGGCAACGCCGGCGGCGGGACGCAGCAAGCAGCCTGACGACGTGCGGCCGGGCCGCCATGCGCGGCCGGCCGCCGGTGAGCCGCGCGATGGATTCGCCGGTGACGCGCTCCGCCGTCTTGCCGCTTCGTCCAGCCGCTTCGCCCCCGCGACGCGCCGTGCCCGATATCGTGCAATCAGCCGCGGCGCCGGTCATCTCCCGATCGCTCCATGCCCGGATACAACCCCGCCGTTTTCATCACCGGCTCCGGGCCGATCCTTACAGCGCAGACCCTCATTTCGCCGCCGCCGCGCGCCGCTTCATCCGCGCGAGACGCGTGTGCGGCGCGGGAACCGTTGTTCCAGGGCGACAATCGCGCATTACCGGACATTTCAATTTCTTTCAGCGCGGGCACTCGTCTTATGATTCAGCCCACATCGCGCGCGCCATGAGCGTCCGCGATCGCCACCCGGCTGCGCACGCGGCCGGCCATGAATGGAGACACCTACAAAAAGGAAAGCTCATGAAGCAGACCACTCGACTCGCAGCCATCGCAGGGGGCGCGGCCCTGGCCTTCGCCAGCCAGTACGCAGCCGCACAAAGCTCGGTCACGCTGTGGGGCGTCGCCGACGCCAGCATCCGTTACCTGACCAACGCAAACGCCAAGAACGACGGCCTGCTGTCGATGACCAACGGCGCGATCACCAACAGCCGCTTCGGCATCTACGGCACGGAAGACCTCGGCGGCGGCCTGAAGGCCCTGTTCAACCTCGAGAGCGGCGTGAATCTGCAGAACGGCGCATTCGCCGATAGCGGCCGCCTGTTCAACCGCGCGGCGTACGTCGGCCTGCAGAGCCCGTACGGCACGGTGACGCTCGGCCGCCAGAAGACGCCGCTGTTCGACCTGCTGTCGGACACCTACGATCCGCTGACGGTCGGCAACTACCTCGAAAACGCATGGCTGCCGGTCGCGCTGGGCGGCGGTCTGTATGCGGACAACCAGATCAAGTACACCGGCAAGTTCGCGGGCCTGACCGCGAAGGCGATGTACTCGACTGGCACGAACTACGAATCGACCGGCGCGGGCGGCTTCTCGGGCCAGATCCCGGGCTCGCTCGGCAAGGGCAATGCGTGGGGCGTGTCGGTGTCGTACGTGACGGGGCCGCTCAGCATCGCGGCCGGCGCGCAGCAGAACAGCGACAACTCCGCGCGCAAGCAGACGATCTACCACGCGAACGTCGTGTACGCGTTCAGCAAGGCGAAGGTCTATGCGGGCTACCTGCGCTCGAAGGACGACACCGGTTTCGTCGACAGCCTGCTCGCGCAGCAGTCGATTCCGGTCGCGAAGGGCACGGGCCGGATCGACGACGGTCCGTTCGCGGGCGTGAGCTGGCAGGTCAGCACGCCGCTGACGCTGACGGGCGCGTTCTACTACGACCACATGCGCAACGCGATGACCGCGAACGGCACGCTCGCGAGCGGCAACCGCTACGCGATCGTCGGCATCGCCGAATACGCGCTGAGCAAGCGCACGGAAGTCTACGGCACCGTCGACTTCAACAAGACGAACGGCGCGGCGAACGTCGAGCTGCCGGGTCGCAGCAACCAGACCGGCATCGCGATCGGCCTGCGCAATATCTTCTGACGAACGTCGGAATTCCTGCGCGGGCGTCGCCCCGGCGCACCTCGAAGAGGCTCCTGCGGGAGCCTCTTTTTTTCGTCACGCGAGCTTCATGCGCGTGGACGACCATTCAGCGATCGCTCCATCGGAAAAGGCCGGCCCGTAAGGCATCCGTCGGCATTCCGGAACATACTTTGACAGTGCGCGCGAAGTGTTTCCGCTACGCTGCGTACATGGTCCGCCGCGTGCCGCAACGCACGCACGGGCGTCGTTCCGGAGCGCGCGTCGCGTGCGGCCGGCCTGGTGCGTAACTTGTGTATCCGGTGATGACAAACACGGTCTGCCGGTTTTTTTCGTGGGACGATGCGCTCACGATTTTCTTGAAAGGGGATGACGATGGGTATCCTGAACACCGTGGGTGAAATCGCAGGCGCAGTGGCGGCCGTCGAAGGCGCGGAAAAGCTGGATCCGGATGCGGGCCTGCTGACCAAGGCGGCGGCAGCGGTTGCCGGCTTCAAGGGTGCCGAAGCACTCGAAGGCCTGGTCGAAAAGAAGGAAGAGCAGCCTGAACAGGCCGCGGACGATACGCAGGCGACGGACGGCAGCGATACGTCGCAGGCATGAGCATGGCGGCGGGATCCGCCGCGGGTGCGCCTCTCGCGCGCCCGGGCGGACCGGTGCTGCGCGGCCGGCAGGCCGGGCATGTGGTCGATCGGTGACGCATGGCACACCCGGCAGCTGGTTTGACCGGCGAGAGGCGACGTCTCTCGCCGTTTTTTATGGAACGCGCGCCGTGCCGCGCCACGTTCCGCACGAATTCCGGAATCTTGCTATCGTGCCCTCATCCGAACTGCGATGAGGGCTTGCGATGGATTTCGACTACGACCTGTTCGTCATCGGGGCCGGCTCCGGCGGCGTGAGGCTTGCCCGGATGTCGGCGTCATACGGCGCGCGCGTCGGCATAGCGGAAGAGGAGCAGATCGGGGGCACCTGCGTGCTGCGCGGCTGCATTCCGAAGAAGCTGCTCGTCTACGCATCGCATTATCCGCACGAGCTCGAGGACGCGAAGGGCTTCGGCTGGACCTTCGGCGCCGGCACGCTCGACTGGCCCGCGCTGATCGCCGCGAAGGATCGCGAGATCAACCGGCTCAGCGACATCTACATCAACCTGCTGCGGCAATCCGGGGTCGACATGCACGCGGGGCGCGCGACGCTCGTCGACGGGCATACGGTCGCCGTCGGCGATCGCACGATCCGCGCGCGCCATATCGCGATCGCGACCGGCTCGCGCCCGTCGCTGCCGCCGCGGCCCGGCATCGAGCACGTGATCACGTCGCGCGAGGCGCTGTCGCTGGCGAAGCTGCCCGCACGCATCGCGGTGGTCGGCGGCGGCTATATCGCGGTCGAGTTCGCGGGCATCTTCAACGGCTTCGGCAGCCATGTCGATCTCTTCTATCGCGGTGAAAAGATCCTGCGCGGCTTCGACGACGACGTGCGTCAATTTCTGACCGACGAGATGACGAAGCAGGGCGTCGCGATCCATGCGCGCGCGGTGGTCGAATCGATCGCACGCGCGGACGACGGCACACTTTCCGTGCACGTCGGCGATGCGCGGCACGGGCCGTACGACGCGGTGCTCTATGCGACCGGCCGGGTGCCGAACGTCGACGGGCTCGGGCTCGAACGCGCGGGCGTGCTGCTCGATGCGCGCGGCGCGATCGCGGTCGATGCGTATTCGGCGACGTCGGTCGCGTCGATCCATGCGATCGGCGACGTGACGTCGCGGCCGCAACTCACGCCGGTGGCGACGCGCGACGGCGCGCTGCTCGCGCGGACGCTGTTTGGCGGCTCGCGGGTCGCGGCCGATCACGACGATGTGCCGTCGGCCGTGTTCAGCCAGCCCGAGGTCGCGACGGTCGGTCTGACCGAGGCCGATGCGCGTCGCGTGCACGGCGAGCTCGACATCTACCGCACCTCGTTCAAGGCGCTGCGCCACACGCTGTCGGGCCGCGACGAGCGTACGCTGATGAAGCTCGTCGTCGCGCGCGACAGCCAGCGCGTGATCGGTGCGCACATGGTCGGCCGCGATGCGGGCGAGATCATCCAGGGCATCGCGATCGCGATTCGCGCAGGCGCGACGAAGGCGCAGTTCGACGACACGATCGGCATTCACCCGACCGCGGCCGAGGAGTTCGTGACGATGCGGCAGAAGGTGGCGGACTAGCGCGGCACGGCGCGCCGGCGCGTATGGCCGGCGCGTTTTCTTGCATATGATCGGTTTGCGCGTGGCGTATCACCGATGTGCGGATATTCGCAAAAATCGTCAATTCTTCTCAAGAAATCCCGTGTCGATAATCAGGCTTGGTATGATCGGCCAAAATCATATACGGGGCCGATCATGCGCGATCAACAGCGCAGTAATCACAATAATGGGGTAACCGACGCACGCGGGGCTGTCGCTTGCCGTGCCGCGCCTAAGCGTCTTGCCGCAACACGTCTGTTGCGCGCACTTTCCCTCCGAATACCGCTATCGCCATCCCGGCGATGAGCGCGCACATGCGCGCATTCGCGCCCAGCCGTTTCGATCGCTGCATCGACCGCCGGTTCGTCGGTGAGCCGGCACGCCCGTTTCGGGCATTTTTCACGCAAGGAGACCAGTAGTGAACATTCAGACACGACGCACCGTGCTCGTGGCGGCAGCGCTCGTCGCAGCGCTGTCCGGTTGCGCGACCGAGTCGTCGCGCACGCTCGACGTGCCGGCCGTGAGCAGTGCGCAGAAGCCATACGCGGGCAAGCCCGTCGCGATTGCGGTTGGCAAGTTCGACAATCGTTCGAGCTACATGCGCGGCATCTTCTCGGATGGCATCGACCGTCTCGGCGGGCAGGCGAAGACGATTCTCGTCACGCGTCTGCAGCAAAGCCGCCGCTTCAACGTGCTCGATCGCGAAAACCTCGACGAGATCAAGCAGGAAGCCGGCTTCATGAAGAAGGCGCAGGCCGTGAAGGGCGCGAACTACGTCGTGACAGGCGACGTGACCGAGTTCGGTCGCAAGGACGTCGGCGATCACCAACTGTTCGGCATTCTTGGTCGCGGCAAGACGCAGGTTGCGTACGCGAAGGTCAGCCTGAACATCGTCGATACGACGACGTCGGAGGTTGTCGCTTCGAGCCAGGGTGCGGGCGAGTTCAGCCTGTCGAATCGCGAGGTGATCGGATTCGGCGGCACTGCTGGCTACGACTCGACGCTCAACGGCAAGGTGCTGGACCTCGCGATCCAGGAGGCCGTGAACCATCTCGTCGACCAGGTCGATGCCGGTACGCTGAAGGCACCGCAGTAACCGTCGAGAGACATGCTACAGCGCGCGCCGGGCCGGCGCCGCGCTGGAACGATTTACCACGACATTAAAAGAGAATAGACCATGAAACGGGGTAACTGGCTGCCGGCGACGGCCGCCGCTTTGCTGCTCGCCGGCTGCGCGAGCTCCACGCCACCGCTTTACCAGTGGACCGGCTATCAGCCGCAGGTGTACGCATACTTCAAGGGGCAGAGCTCGCCGCAGGAACAGATCGACGCACTCGAAAAGGCGCTGCAGGAAATCCGTGCGAAGGGCCATACGCCGCCGCCGGGCTTCCATGCGCATCTGGGGATGCTGTACGCGAGCGTCGGAAACGAGCAGCAGGCCGAACAGGAACTGCAAGCCGAGAAGCAGCTGTTTCCGGAATCCGCAACTTACATGGATTTCCTGCTGAAGAAAAAGACCAGCGCACCGAAGACCGCGGATCAGAAGCCGGCTGCGCAGGCGATCGCTGGTCAGAAGGACCCCGCCCAGACCACCGCCAAACCGTGACGCGCCTGCCATGTTCAATACACTCTCATTCAAGCTGATGTCCGTGCTGTCGATCGTCGCGCTGCTGAGCGCGTGCGCGCAGCCGGTGAAACGACCCGACTACACGGCGTTCAAGAAGGCTCAGCCGCGCTCGATCCTGGTGCTGCCGCCGGTCAACGAGACGTCCGACGTCACTGCGACCTACGGGGTGTTGTCGCAGATGACGCTTCCGCTGGCCGAATCCGGCTACTACGTGGTGCCGGTTGCCGTGATGGACGAGACGTTCAAGCAGAACGGCCTGACCAACGCGGCCGAGATCCAGCAGACGTCGCCTGCCAAGCTGCGCGAGATTTTCGGTGCGGATGCCGCGTTGTACTCGAAGGTGTCGCAGTACGGCACCGTGTACCGAATCCTTGCAAGCGCAACGGTCGTGTCCGTATCGGCGAAGCTTGTCGATCTGCGTAGCGGCGACATGCTGTGGCAGGGCCAGGCGAGCGCGAGCAGCGACGAAGGCGGCAACAGCGGCGGTGGCCTGATCGGCATGCTCGTGACGGCAGCGGTCAAGCAGATCGCGAACACGCTGATGGATCAGAGCCACAATGTCGCCGCATTCACCAGTAGCCGGTTGCTGTCGGCTGGGCCGCCCAACGGGTTGCTGTACGGTCCGCATTCGCCGAAGTACGGAACGGACTGACGTATGTCGTGCGCGCCGTGCAGGGGGCCGTCATGGCCTGTCGCGCCGGTGTGACGCTGAAATCGTGAGATCTGGCCGAATGGTCGCGCATTCGCGCGGCCATTTCTTATTTTTGAATCAACTCGTCACGCTCAATGCACGCCGAACGCGTCGAGCAGCCGGTACCAGCTCATCGCGAGCACCAGCGCCGGCGTGCGCAGCGCCGCGCCGCCCGGAAAATCGCGATGCTGGATCCTGCCGAACAGGTCGAAGCGGCTTGCCTGCCCGTCGATCGCCTCTGCGATCAGCTTGCCCGCGAGTGCGGTCGTGTTGACGCCGTGCCCCGAGAATCCCTGCGCGAAATACATCGTCGGTGCGACGCGCCCGAAGTGCGGCGCGCGGTTCATCGTGATGTCGACGAAGCCGCCCCATGCGTAATCGACCTTCACGTCCGCGAGCTGCGGGAAGGTCTTCAGCATGTCCTGCCGCATCGCTTCGGCGAGATTGCGCGGCGGCAGCGTCGAATAGCTGACCTTGCCGCCCCACACGAGCCGCGTGTCGGGCGCAGGCCTGAAATAATCGAGCACGAAGCGGCTGTCGCAGACCGCCGCGCGCGCCGGCATCAGCGCGGCGGCGCGCGCTTCGCCGAGCGGCTCGGTCGCGATCACGTAGGTGCCGACCGGCATGATCTTCTTCGACAACGCGGGTGCGAGGGTGCCGACGTAGGTGTTGCACGCGAGCACGACGAAGCGTGCGCGCACGTGTCCTCGATCGGTCTCGACGACGTGGCCGCCCGCGACGTCGCGCACGCGTGTCACGCAGCTTTCCTCGTGGATGCGCACGCCGGCGTCGGCCGCCGCGCGGGCGAGGCCGAGCGTGTAGTTCAGCGGATGCAGGTGGCCGCTGTCGGGGTCGTACAGGCCGCCGCGATAGCGCGCCGACTGCACGTAGTCGCCGAGCGCGTCGGCTTCGACGAAATGGAACCGGTCGTAGCCGAAGCGCTTCGCGGCCTCGTCTCGCCAGCGCTTGAGCGAATCGGCGTCGCGCTCGGTGTTCGCGGCGGTCAGGTAGCCGGGCACGAGCGCGCAGTCGATGTCGTGCCGCGCGATGCGCGACTTCACCAGCGACAGCGTTTCGAGCCCCATGTCCCAGATCCGCTTCACGTCGCCTTCCGGCATGAAGTGACCGAAAGTGTCGATATCGCATGCGAAGCCGCCTATCAGCTGGCCGCCGTTGCGCCCGCTCGCGGCCCATCCGACCCGCGACGCTTCGAGCACGGTAACCGAATGGCCGCGCTCGGCGAGGTTGAGCGCGGCCGACAGGCCCGTGAGGCCCGCGCCGATCACGCACACGTCGGCATCGGTCGCGCCGGCGAGCGGTGCATGGCGGGTCGTATCGTTGACGGTCGCCGCGTAGTACGACGCGACGTGCGGCTGGTTGGCGAATGTCTGCATGGTGAGGGGAGCGGAGAAAGAGGGCTAGGGTCTGTCTACATATTGAACGCGCATGCGTTGCCAAGGGAACGGTCGCTCGCCGCGTTGCACTCCTTGCGAATACGTCAGTATTCGCGGCGTCGTGCGCCTCGCGAGCGGCCATTCTCGTGGCAACCCCGAATTAAAAAAATTCATGTCACGGGAATGCCCGAAATCGCATGTGCGTTCCATATGTAGACAGACCCTAGAACAGCTCGCGCACGCGGTGATACAGCATCCCTAGTTCAAGCGCGGGCTGTCGCCACGCGTCGCCGCCTGGAAAGCGCCGGTGGCGCAGCCGGGCGAACAGGTCGAATGCGTGGGTGTCGCCCGCGATCGCGGCGGCGACCGCGCGGCCGGCGATGCCGGTCAGCGCGACGCCGTGTCCGCTGAAGCCCTGGACGTAGAAGAAGTTGGCGTCGAGCGCGCCGAAGTCCGGCGCGCGATTGCGCGTGACGTCGACGAAGCCGCCCCATGCGTGGTCGACACGTACGTCGGCGAGTTGTGGAAACACGCCGACCATGCGCTGCCGGATCGTTTCGGCGAGCGTGTCGGGCGACGCGCCGGCGGAATTTGCGCGGCCGCCGAACAGCATCCGGTGATCGGCCGACAGCCGGAAGTAGTCGAGAAAGAAGTTGTTGTCGCACACCGCTTCGCGCTGTGCGATCAGCGCGTCGGCGCGTGCGCGGCCGAGCGGTTCGGTCGCGATGATGTACGACGCGATCGGCGCGATGCGCGCGGCGGTCGTGGCAGGCAGCACGCCGCCCGGACCCGCGTTGCAGCACGATACGACGAAGCGGCAGCGCACTTCGCCGGACGGCGTGCGCACGACGGGGCGCGTGCCGCGCACGATGTCGAGCGCGGGCGTGTGAGCGTAGAGCGCGATGCCTTCGCGGCGCGCGGCGTCGGCGAGGCCGAGGCAATACCTGAGCGGATGCAGGTGACCCGACAGCGGATCGTAGACACCCGCCAGATAGCGCGTCGACGCGATGCGCGCGCGGATCTCGGCGGTGTCGAGCCACGACAGCGACGGATGGCCCCAGCGCGACGTCGCCGCGTCCATCCAGGTGCGTAGATCGTCGATGCGGCGCGGCTTGGTCGCCACCGTCAGGTAGCCGCGCGTGAAGTCGCAGTCGATGCCGTAGCGCGCGATGCGCTCGGCGATCAGCGCGACGCCGTCGAGCGACAGCGCCCACGCGGCGCGCGCGCCGTTCGCGCCGAGCTGCCGTTCGATCACCTCGTCCTTCGCGAATCCCGTGATCGCCTGGCCGCCGTTGCGGCCCGATGCGCCCCAGCCGGGACGGTGCGCGTCGATCACGGCGACGGACAGCCCGCGCGAGCGGCACTCGAGCGCCGTCGACAGGCCCGCGAAGCCCGCGCCGATCACGCACACGTCGACGTCGATCGTATCGTCGAGCACCGGAGCGCCGGCTGCCGGCTCGTCGACCGGCGGGCGCGTGGCCGTTGCTTCGTAGTACGAGTCGCGCACGAGCGCATCGGCGCGGCGGGTGAAAGACTGCGTCATCAAAACGACTCCCTCGAAGACGGCCGGCGCCGGTGCGCGATGCACCGCCAACCGGCCGGATGAAACGGCGCGGGACGCCGTGCGTGCGGCACTGCGTCCCGCGCGGCCAGCATCAGAACGAATAGATGAACTGCGTCGCGAGCAGGTCGTTGGACTTGCTGTACGAACCGTCGTTGCGCAGGAACACCTTGTTGTTCGCCCAATCGTGCCGGTATTCGACCTTCACCGTGATCTGCTGGGTCGGATAGAACAGCAGGTCGAGCGCGACGTCCTGACGGATCGCGCCCTTGCAGTCGAAGCCCAGGCCGCCGTTCGCTTTCGACGTCGCGAGACAGTCCGCGTCGACGCCGAAGCCGTTGTACGGATCCATCCCGTTGCCGTTCAGTGCGATGCCGCCACCGCCGCCGCCGTTCTTGCTGTTGACCAGCGCATCGTAGCGCAGCGTCACGCCCATGCGGCCGACCACCGGTGCGTTGAACTTGCGATGCGCGAGCAGCGACAGGCCGTACCACTGCGCAAGCCCGCCGTTGTATGCCGCATGCTGCTGCTGGCCGTAGTCGAGCTCTGCGTTGTACTGAATGTCGGCGAGCGTATAGGTGGCGTCGGCTTCCGCGAAAAAGAACGTGCCGTATGCGTTCGGCGCCGCGCCGCCCGGGCCGTAGTGCACGTTGCCCTGGTCGTCGATCGCGCTCGACAGCGTCTGCCGGCCGATGTTGAACGACGCGCCGAGGTCGAGCGCGCTGGACCACGTGTAGTCGGCGCGCGCGGTGAAGGTCGGCACCTTGTTGCTGGTCGTGATCGGATCGCCGAGCGCGTTTGTGCCCGTCTGCGTGACCGAGCCGTACGTGCGGTACTGCTCGTTGCCGACGAAGAACTTCCACGCCCAGTTGCCCTTCGTGTAGTTCGCGCCCGCACCGACGTAGCTGCCCGGATCCGAGAAGTCGTACAGCAGGTTGTGCGTGAGCGTGAGCATCTGGTTCGACTGCTGCACCTCGTAGCCGCCGAAGCTCGGAATCAGGCCGGCGACGAGCGTCGTCTCGGCGGTGATCGGCACGTTGACGACCGCGGTGTTCAGCAGGTTGTCGGTGATCGAGCCGCGCGAGTTCTGCAGCAGCGTGATGCCGTTGCCGCGGTTCGGCATCAGCGTGATCTCGGCCGACGGCGCCATCGGGCCGACGCCGAAGGTCTTCTTGATGTCGAGGTAGAGGTCGCCGAACGTGCTGTTGAAATAGTTGTACGCGTTCTCGTGGTTCGCGAACAGGAACGACGACGTGCCGGCCGCGCGGTTGTAGATGTAGGTCGGGTCGATATAGCCCGTCACCGACAGGCCCGCGAGCGGCCCGGTGTTGGCCGCGTCCGTCAGCGAGTCGACCTTCAGCTGCTGGTTCGCGATTTGCTGCTTCATGTCGCTGACTTCGTCGTTGGTCAGCGTGGCCTGCGCCTTGCCATAGTCCGGCGAGGACGGATCGGCGGCCGTGACGGCCGGCTTCGCCGCGGCACTCGTGACGGCCTGCGCGAGCGCGGCGCCGCCCGGCTTCGCGGCGAGCTGCGCCTGCATCGCCTTCATCTGCTTCTGCAGCGCCGCAACCTGTGCCTGCAGCGCCTTGATCTCGGCGGATGTCGAGCCGGCCAGCGCGATGCCCGGCAACGCGCCGGCCACCAGCAGGCAGATCAGTTTCTTCTTCATTGCGGATTCTCCTTGTCGTGTGCCTGTCAATGTGCGGTTTCGGTGGCGCGCCGCATCGTGCGGCGCGCCGGTCTTGTTGTCGATGGATAGGAAAGAGGAGGG